>NZ_JCBAMT010000059.1:0-45785 GCF_059760445.1 Achromobacter sp. D7-1
GCCCAGTACGGGCGCGGCCCCCTTCGCTGCCCGTCCGCGCCAGGGCGCCGTCAGCAGGGGCAGGAGCCCGCGCGGCAACAACAGGATCACCAGGACGAAGGTCACGCCCAGCAGCAGTTGCCAGACGAACGGCATGTTGCCGCTGAGATAAGAACCCGCGACATTGATGAGGATGGCGCCCAGTACCGGCCCCCAGATGGTGCCGCGTCCGCCCAGCGCCACCCAGATGATCAGCTCCGTGCCGAAGACGAAGCCCGTGAGCTCGGGCGCTACCACGCCGCTGAACGCGCCGTAGCCAAAGCCCGCCAGGCCGGCCACCGCGCCGCAGGCCACCAGCAGTGCAATGCGCCAGTGCGCGGTGTTCAATCCCAGATAGCTGCAGCGCGCCTCGTTGTCGCGCAGCGCCACCAGAATACGGCCGCCATCGCTGCGCACCACCACCCAGGCCAGCAGCGCCACCACAGACAAGCCGCCCGCCGCGATCACATACCAGGCCTCCAGGGACAGGTCGAAGGTCTCGTAGCCGGTCAGGCCAGACGACGATCCGGTAAAGGTCCCGCCAGATAGCACCAACTGCATCAGTACGATAGGCAGCACCAGCGAGATCACCGTGGCGAAGAACGGCGAAGCGCCGCGGTAGAACGACAGCCAGCCGGTCACCAGCGCCAGCAGCGCCGCGGCGCCCACGGCCGCCAGGGCGGCCAGCGCCGCTATCGCCGGCGAGAATCCGTAGTGCGTAAAGGCCAGACCCGCGGCATAGGCCCCCACGCCGAAAAAGGCGGATTGGCCGAAGGTCAGGTAGCCGGTGTAGCCCCACAACACGTCCACGGTCACCGCCGCCACGGCAAAGAACAGCGCCTTGATCAGCACGTTCAGCATGTAAGTATCGAACAGCCAGGGTCCCGCCGCCGTCAGGACCAGGCACAGTCCGGCCAGGCCCAGCAGGCTGCGGCTGCGCGACGTCCGCGCAGAATCGGCGGCGCCGCCGGCCAGCGTCTGTTGAGTCAATGCGCGATCAGTCATGGGCGAATCCTTGGGGACGCAGGCGCAGCGTCAGCGCGGCCAGCACGGCGATGGTGACGCCGCCCAGGATCGGGCTGACGTAGACGCTCACCAGCACCTGGCAAGCGCCATAGACCAGGCAGGTCAACAGCAGCGCGGTAATCGAATGACCCGACACCATCACCAGCATGAAGGCGCTGACGAGCCAGGGCAATCCCATGTTCGGATCGACGCTGGACAAGGGCGTGATCAGCGCGCCGGCCAGCGCGCCCAGCCCCGCGCCCAGGCCGAAAGTGGTGAAGCGGATGCGCTCGGCGTTGATGCCCAGGCCGCGCGCCAGGTCCTCGTTCATGATCACCGCCCGCGTCCGCACGCCGAAGCGCGTGCCGCTGAGCAGCAGCGCCATCGCGGCATATATCAGCAGCGCCGCCGGCAACAGGAACAGCCGGTATGCCGAATACTCGATGCCCAGGAAGGACACGGCGCCATGGATGGGCGAATCCGCGAATTTCACTTCGCGCCCGAACGCCATGGTGATGAGCTGGCCGATCACGATGCCCAAACCCCAGGTAGCTAAGATCGCATCCAGCGGCCGCTTGTACAGCGGCTGCACGATCAGGCGCTCCACGCCCATGCCCACCAGCACGCCCACCGCCAGGGCGAACGGCAGCGCCAGCCAGGGATTCAGCCCCAGCTGCGTCACCACCAGGCTGGCATAACTGCCCAGGGTGAGAATCGCGCCATGCGCGAAGTTGACGATCTTCATCACGCCAAAGATGATCATCAGCCCGGCCGTCACGATGAACAGCATGGCGGCCGTGCTCAGGATGTCCAGCAGCAAACCCATATCGGTCTCCGGCGCCGCCGGCATGGCCGGCGGCGCGTGTCATGACGCAATCGTCACTTCAAGTCGGGGCATTGCGCGCCCGGATCGACTTTGTCGAAGGTCTGCAGGATCTTGATGGAGCCGTCCTGCTGCACCTGGCCCAGGCGCATGGTCAACGCCGCGTGGCGCTGGCGGTCCATCGTCACAGGGCCGCGCGGGCCGTCGAACGTGACCGCGCTCAGCGCCTGCACCACCTTGGGCGCATCGGTGCCGCCGGCCTTTTCGACCGCCGCCTTGTACAGGTAGAAGGCTTCATACTGCGGCGCGGAGAATTCGTTGGCGGTCTTGGCGTCGTTGCCGAACTTCGCCTTCAGGCCGTCCAGGAATTTTCGGTTCTGCGGCGTGTCGATGCTGGTCAGATACGAGGCCGACATGTACATGCCCACCGCCGTATCGCCCATGGTCTTGGCGGTACCCTCGTCGATCGCCAGGTTGCCGTAGGGCATGGACAGGCCCGCCGCCTTGACCTGCTTGGCCAGGCTGACATTGGGGCCGCCGCCGGCTGTCGAACTGATCAGCGCGTCCGGGTTGGCTGAGCGTATCTTGGACACCACCGGCGTCCAGTCGGAGCCGTCGATCGGCAGGTACTCCTCGCCCACCACGCGCCCGCCCTGCTTTTCGATGTATTCCCGCGTGAACTTGAGCATGCCGCGGCCGAAGGCATAGTCGCTGCCGACCAGGAAGAAGGTCTTGGCCTTGCGGTCCTGCATGAAGTGATCGACCACCGGCGCCACCTGCTGCTCGGGCACCCAGCCGTTCACGTGCAGCCAGCGGTTGCAGGAGCGCCCTTCGTAGAACGAGGTGTAGATATAGGGCACCTTGCCGCGCGACACGATGGGCAGCGCGGCATTGCGCGCCGCGCTGGTTTCCATGGCGATGATGGCGTCGACCTTCTTCTGGAACACCAGCGTGTCGTAGGCCTTCTGCGCGCCGACCGCGCCCGAGGCGTCGTCGGCAATCTCCAGCACGATCTGGCGGCCCAGGATGCCGCCAGCCGCGTTGATCTCGTCGGCGGCCAGTTGCGAGGCCTGCACCACGCCAGGCGCGACCACACTGTTGGCGCCGGACAGACCGACCGGCACGCCGATGCGCAGCGGTTCCGCGGCATGGACGCCGCCCGCGGCGGTAAGCAGTGCGATAAACGACAGGCGAATGCGGCAGCTATTGAATAGGCTCTTCATGGGTTTTCTCCTTGGGGGGAAACGGCCGGGGACCGTCGCTTAGCGTTGCCGCGGATTTGCGGCGGCGCCCAACTGCTCGTCATAGATATCGCGGCGCCTGTCGCGCAGCACGTGGTTGAAATCGTTCAATTGGCGCGCCCGGCGCGAGGCCGGCACGTCTATGGGCGCCAGCAGCACCTCTTCCTGATCGATGCTGGCCGGTCCTGCCGCCATCCAGCCCTGCGAACCCACGATCAGGCTGCGACCCACGAAGGGCTGGCCGCGCTCGGTGCCGACACGGTCGGCGCAAACCACCGTCAGACCGTTGCTGTGGGCGCCGCTCATGGTCAGCGCGTGGGCCATGACGGGTCCGTCGCGCGTCTGTCCCGGCATCGGCACCCAATTGGTCGGCACCGCTACGATGTCCGCGCCGCGCACCGCCAGCAGCCGGTAGACCTCGGGAAACCAGCCGTCGTAGCAAATGGCCACGCCGATGCGGCCCAGCTCGGTGTCGAACAGCGGCAAGCCCAGGTCGCCGGCCTCGAAGTACAGGTTCTCATCGCCCCACAGATGCAGCTTGCGGTAGGTGCCCAGATAGCCCTCCGGCCCCGCGATCAGCGCGGAGTTGTAGAGTCGCCCGCCCGCGCGCTCGGCGATGCCCGCCACCAGATAGATGCCCAGACGCTGCGCCAACGCGATCCATGCCTGCGAGCTGGGGCCTTCCGGGACCGCTTCGGCCAAGGCATGGGCTTCCTCGCGGCTTTCGAACATGTAGCCCGTATTGGCCAGTTCCGGCAGTACCACCAGCCGCGCGCCCTGGGCCACGGCCAGCTCCACCAGTTCGACGGAACGGGCGATGTTGGCGGCGACTTCGCCAATCGCGGGCTCCATCTGCACGCTGGCCACCCAGGTCACGGAGGCGGGGGAACGTTGCGGATCCGACGCTTGCATGCGAACTCCATATTCAGAAATTGAAAACGAAAAAGCCCCCGACCACGCATTGCGTGCAAGTCGGGGGCTTCTATAGCCAAGACTGTATGTTCAGGCAGCAATCATTGCTGCGGGGTACTGCGAGCCGTTCTGGTCAATGTTGACCGTGTGCGAATGATAGGGAGACGCGGGTTCCTGGGACAATAAGTGCTTTCCCGGACGACGGACAGGCCCGCCGGCCCGCGCCACTTGGCGCTGCGTCATTGCGACGCATTGGGCCGTTCCGCCCGGCTTGGCATAATACGCAGCCATGAGCAAACCCGCAGCACACCATCCCCCTCTTGCCGCAGGCTGGCTGGCCAGCGCGCCGCCCATCCTGCCCCCTGCCCCGCGCCATTGGCTGTTCCGCCCTGGCGCGCTGACCGCCGGTTTGCGCCAGGTCGGCCAGGTGCGCCTGCGCGTGCTGGCCGAGTACGCGGATGGCGCGCCGCCGGACGAAGCCCGGGCGATGGGCATCGCGCCCGGCACGCCAGTATGGATCCGCGAGGTGCTGATGTCGGTGAACGGCGTGGACAGCGTGCCCGCCCGCAGCCTGACGCCGCTGCGCGCGTCGCACGGCGCCTGGCAAGGCATGCGCCGCCTGCTGACCCGCCCGCTGGCGGACATGCTATACCACGACAGCACGGTGGTGCGCTCGCCGTTCGCCTGCCGCCGGCTGGCCGCGCCGGTGCCGTTCCATGCCACAGCGCTGGGCGTGTTGCCCGCCGGGCAGCGCGATCCGGACGCCGGCCGCATCTGGGCGCGCCGCTCGGTGTTCTGGCGCCAGGGCCAGCCGCTGCTGGTGGCCGAATGCTTCCTGCCGGCGTTCTGGCAACTGGTCGCCGACCAGCCGGTGCCACCGCTGGTGCCGCACCAGCGCACGCCGCGCTGAGGCGGCGGCCTCAGCCCTCGTAACGGCGCCCGCGCTCCAGCAGCTCGGGCGTGCCGATCACGGCGTTCAAGCCGTCGAAATCCAGCATGCCCTCGCGCCACGGCGCGGTGGTGCCGTGCGCGCGCAGGCTGGCGTAGTAGCCCTGCAAGGTGTGCGCCACAGCGCGCGCCGTGCCGCCCGGGAAGATGACGATGCGGAACCCCAACGCGGTCAGGGCATCGGCGCTTTGCACCGGGGTCTTGCCCCCCTCCACCATATTGGCCAGCAGCGGCACGCGCTGCGCAAAGCGGCTGCATGCCGCCTGCATCTGTTCGGGCGTGCGCAGCGCCTCGATGAAGAGCGCATCGGCGCCGGCTTCCAGATACGATTCCGCCCGGTCCAGCGCAGCCTCCAGCCCTTCCACCGCCAGCGCATCCGTGCGTGCCAAGATCAGTGTCGACGCATCGGTCCTTGCATCCACCGCGGCGCGCAGCTTGCCGCGCATCTCGGCGGCGGGAATCACTGTTTTGCCGTCCAGGTGGCCGCAGCGCTTGGGAAAGGTCTGGTCCTCCAGCTGGATCATGGCGGCGCCGGCGCGCTCCAGGCCGCGCACCGTGCGCTGCGTGTTCAAGGCGTTGCCGAAGCCCGTGTCAGCGTCCACGATGACGGGCGTGGCGACCCGTTCGGTAATGCGGGCCAGCGTGTCCTCGACTTCGCTGTACGTGGTCAGGCCGATGTCCGAGCGGCCCAGCCGCGTGTATGCGATCGACGCGCCGGACAGGTACAGGGCGCCAAAACCCGCCTGTTCGGCGATCAGGGCGGACAAGGCGTCGTAGACGCCGGGAGCCAGCACGGCGCCGCCGGCCAGCTGTGTCTTCAGGGTTTGCTTCATATCGATTCCTAAGCGAGTTCGCGCCCGAGCAGGCTGGCGGCGGTCGCCGCCGCGATATGGCCGCCGGCCACCGCGCTGAGCAGACCATTGCCGGACAGGTAGCCGGCTACGTCATTGCCCGAAACGCCGCGCGCCGCGCCGCCCGCGGCCAGCAAGTTGGGCAAGGCGTTGCCCGCCTGGTCCAGCACGCGGCAATGTGCATCGATGTCCAGGCCGCCTTGCGTATGGAACAGCGCGCCCGTCACTTTGATGGCGTGGAAAGGCGCTTGCAGCGCGCGCTCGAAGCGCCGCCCGTATGCGTCGGCGACGCCCGCCGCCACACCATCCAGCGTCTGGTTCAACGTCGCTTCGTCGCAGCCGATCAGGGCCGCCAGCGCCGCCAGGTCGGCGCAGGTCTTGAGCGCCTGGCCTGCCTCGGCCTGCACGAAGTCCGGGAAGCTGCGCGCCAGCGCCAGCGTACGGTCGTCGAATACGTTCCAGGCCACCGCGCCAGGCTGCGCCAGCACATGGACCGCAGCCTCGGAGTAGCCATGCGTCTCGTCGTGGAACCGCTGGCCCGCGCCATTGATCTGCACGCCGCCATCCATCATCACGGCCCAGGAAATCAGCGCGCCCTGGGGCGTGGCCCAAGAGCCGTGGCCCTGATAGCCGCCCAGGTCCGCCAGCCGCGCGCCCAGCTGCGCGCCCCACTCGATGGCGCTGCCGTCGTTGCCGGCGTGGCCGCCGTAGACGGCCCCGCGCATGGCCGGCAGATGCTCGGCCACCATCGCCGCATTGCCGCCAAAACCGTTGCAGGCCAGGATCAGCACGTCGCAGCCGATCACGTCGATGGTTCCGTCCGGCCGTTCGCAGCCGACCGCCGTGATGCGGCCGTCATCGTCCGTCCAGATTTTCCGCGCCAGGGCGCGGGTCAGCAGATAGGCGCCGGCCCCGGTGGCAGCACGCTCCAGCGCGGCGACCAGGGCTGCGCCGGTGCGCTCGGGCAAGGTGTGCATGCGGCGAGCGGTATGGCCCGGGTACAGGAAGCCATCCAGCACCTCGAACGCGAGACCGTGGCGCGCCAGGTGGTCGACGGCGGCCGCGGACGCGCCCGCGTAGGCGGCGACCAGATGCGGCGCGGCTGTGCCGCCGGTCTTGGCCAGGATGTCCGCGGCGTAGCGTTGCGCGTCGTCCTCGATGCCGGCGGTCCGCTGCGCGGCCGATCCAGCCGCCGGGATGAAGCCGGAAGACAAGGCGGTGGAACCGCTGGGCGCGGCGTCGCGCTCGATCAGCACGCTCTCGATGCCGGCGTCGGCCAGCCGCAAGGCGGCGGTCAGGCCGCAGGCGCCGGCGCCGATGATGGCCACGGGCACATGCATCGCATCCGCGCCAGGCGCGGCGCCCCGCAGGACTTGCGGCGCGCTCACGAGGCCAGCCTGTCCAGGAAGTCCTGGCAGGACAGCACGTCGGCCACCGTGCGCAGATCCGCCAGCGCGGCATCGTGCATGGCCGGCCTGGGCGCGGCGCAACCGTCGGCCAGCACCGCCACGTGGTAGTCGCGCATGTGAGCGTCGCGCGCCGTGCTGGCCACGCCGCCGTTGGTGACGATGCCCGCGATCACCACGCTGGAGATGCCCGCGCGCCGCAGCACCCAATCCAGCTGGGTGTTGAAGAAAGCGGAGTACGCCACCTTCCAGACCGACACATCGACCAGGCCGTCCAGCTCGGCCACGTTGCCCTGCCCTTTGGAGCCGGCCACGAAATCGCCCTTGCGCAGGAACGGACGCAACTGCCTCAGGTGGGGCGAAATCATGGGTTCGCCATGCGCGTCCGGCCACAGTGTGAACTGGCTGGCCGCCACGAACCCGCCGCGCGTCTTGAGTGCGCGGGCCACCGGCGCCACGCGGGCGGGCAAGGCGCGCGCCTGCGGGCTGACCGCGCCGCCGCGGTCGTAGGCGCCGCCTGGCGCGAGGAAATCGTTCTGCAGGTCAATGACGACCAGCGCGGTACTGCGGGGATCAAAAGCAGTCATCGTGCGCTCCTATGCGGCCTGGCGGGCGATCAGCAGATTGCCCAGGGAATCGACCTGGCCGGCAAAGCCGGGCTCGATCCAGATCGTGGTGTCCGGCTGTTCCAGAATGGCGGGCCCCGCCACTTCCGCGCCCACCGGCAGGTCCAGCCGCGCGTAGCGCACGGCGTCATGCCATTGCCCGCCGTGGAAGACGGCCTGCGTGCCCAGCGCGGCCGGCATCACGGTGCTGGTGGGCGCCAGCAGCGCCAGATCGAACTTGGGCCGCTGGCCGATGCGCGCATAGCGCAGGTTCAGGATACGTACCGCAATGCCTTCCAGACTGCGGCCGAAGGCAGCGCGGTAGGCGCGTTCGAAGGAGGCGCCTATGCCCGGGCGGTTCAATTCGTCGCGGCCGATTTCCACCCGCACGGTATGGCTCTGACCGACGTACAGCATGTCCAGCTCGATGCTCTCGCGTATGCCCTCGAAACCCACGCCGGCGGAATCCAGCCTTTCCTGGCAGGCCAGCGCCAGGCTGTCGATGCGCGCCAGCAGGTCGTCCGCGTCCAGGGCGGCCAGCGCCACGTTCAGGGTCTGCACGCCATCGTGGCGCATGTCGGCCATGACGCAGCCCAGGGCCGAAGTGACGCCGGGATAGCGCGGCACGATGCCGCGGGCCGCGTCGACCTCGTTCATCATGGCGCAAACGTGCAGCGCGCCGCCGCCGCCAAACGGCATGTAGGCGAACTTGCGCGGATCGTGGCCGCGCTCGATCGACACGACGCGGATCGCGCCCGCCATCTTGGCATTGGCCACGGTCAGGATCGCCTCGGCCGCGGCATGCACGTCCAACCCCAGCGGCCTGGCCACATGCGCTTCGATGGCGGCCCGCGCCAGCGCCACATCCATGGTGGCAAGCAGCCCGCCGCCCAGCGGCCGCTCGGCGGCGATGCGACCCAGCAGCACGTTGGCATCAGTCACAGTGGGCCGGGTGTTGCCCCGGCCGTAGCAGGCTGGGCCCGGCACGCTGCCGGCAGACTCGGGGCCCACTTGCAGCAGACCGCCCGCGTCCACGCTGGCGATCGAACCGCCGCCTGCGCCTATGGTTTCGATCTGGATCATGGGCGCGCGCACCACCATGCCGAAGTCGATGGCGGTCTGCGCCGACAACGAAGCCTCGCCGTCCGCCACCAGCGACACGTCGAACGAGGTGCCGCCCATGTCGCCGCTGACCACGTTGGGAAAGCCCGCGGCGCGCGCGATGGCGGCGCAGGCAATGACGCCCGCGGCCGGGCCCGACAGCGCGGTACGCACCGGCACGTCGCAGGCCGTCTGGCGCGACATCACGCCGCCGTTGCTTTGCACCACCAGCAGTTCGCCGCCAAAGCCGTTGTCCTTCAGGTCCGATTCCAGCCGCGTCAGGTAACCACCGACCACCGGTTGCAGCGACGCGTTGAGCACGGCCGTGGAGCAGCGCTCGAATTCGCGGATCTCGGGCAGCACCTCGGTAGCCGCGGTGACATTGCCGTTGGGCCAGAGCGCACGCACGCAGGCCGCGGCCTGCGCCTCATTGACCGGGTTGGCATAGGCATTGACGAAGAACAGGCAGACGGCGTCGCAGCCCTGCTCCAGCAGTTGCCGGGCCGCGGCCTCGACCTGGGCCAGGTTCACCGGGGTATGCACGGTGCCATCCGCCAGCACCCGCTCCTCGACTTCCAGGCGCAGGTCGCGCGGCACGATCGGTTCGTAATTGCCGCGCAGGCCCCAGGTCTGGGGCCGGTCGCGCCGGCGCATTTCCAGCACGTCGCGGAAACCCGCCGTGGTGATGATGCCGGTGCGCGCCACCTTGCGCTCCAGCAGCGCGTTGGTGCCTACCGTGGTGCCATGCACGATGGTGGCGATGGCGTTGGCGCCATCCGCCACGCGGGCGATGCCGTTCATGAAGCCGCGCGCTTCCTCGCCGCGCGTGGACGGCACCTTGACCACGCGGGCGCTGCCGCCCGCCTCGTCCAGCACGAATATATCGGTGAACGTGCCGCCCACGTCCACGCCTACGACCAAACCTTGTGCCGCGCTCATGCCGACTGCTCCTTCAGATTTCCACTTACGTAACCCATCTTGCGGTCGTGCTCGCGCGCCGCTTCGGATCGCGCGGCAGGCTCGCCGTAGCCGCCGCCGCCGGGCGTTTCCAGGCGCACCCGGTCGCCGCGTTTGAGTTGTATGCCCAGCATCTTCGAACTCATGGGCGGGGTCTGCCAGCCGCCGTCCTGTTGGTAGCGGAAGACATTCAACGCCGCCTCCTTGCCGCCGGCGATGCCCTTGGGCGCGCTCCTGCCGCGTTCACCGAAGATGAAGGCCTCGGCGCTGTCTTCCAGCAACTCGATTTCATAGATGGCGCCCAGGCCGCCGCGATGCGCCCCGTCGCCCGCCGAATCGGGACGCAACGCCCATTGCGTGAAGCGCACCGGATAGGCCGCTTCCAGGATTTCCAGCGGCGGGATCGTCGCGGTGGAGATGGGCGCGTTGCCGTGGCTGAGCCCGTCGCCGTCCGAATGGCCGCCATGGCCGCCGCCGAAGAAGCTGAACATCACCCAGCGCTGGCCGCGCCGCGCTTCATCGCTGCGGTAGCCGGCGATCGACAAGGCGTTGATGGTGCCGTAGGCCTGCGCCAGCGCGCGCGCGGGCTCGGCCTGGGCCATGGCGCAGAAGATCACGTCGATCATGCGCAGGATGGTCTCGGTATAGCCGCCGACCGGGCGCGGCCGGTCCGCCGAGATCACCAGGCCGTCCGGCAGCACCACGTCCACCGCGTCCAGCACGCCGGCGTTGGCCGGCACGTCCGGGAACAGGTGCTTCAAGGCCACGTAGCAGGCCGCGATCGCGGTGGCGCGCGAGATGTTCACCGGGCCGGCGCAGGCCGGCGAGGTGCCAGTGAAATCCAGCGTCAGGCTGTCGCCCTGGATCCTGAGCTTGAGCGCGATGCGCAGCGGCTGGTCGCGCACGCCATCGTTGTCCAGCATGTCCTCGAAGGCATATTCGCCGTCGGGCAGGCGCGAGATATGGTCGCGCATCAGGCGGCGGGCGCGTTCGCGCAGGGTGCCCAGGGACTCCAGCACGGTGGCGTCGCCGTATTCGTCGAGCAGGCTGTCCAGCCGGCCCGCGCCCAGTTCCAGCGCCGCGAGTTGGCCGTTCAGGTCGCCCCACAGGCTGTCGGGCAAGCGGGTATTGGCCTGCAGGATGGCCAGCACGTCCAGGTCCAGCACGCCCGCGCGCACGATGCGCACCGGCGGAATCTGCACCGCCTCCTGCCAGCACTCGGTGGCGGCCGGGTTGTAGTTGCCCGGCACCGCGCCGCCCACGTCGTGCCAGTGGGCGGCCGACGCCAGGAAGCAGAACAGCTTGCCGCCGCGGAACACCGGCCGCACCAGCTTGAAGTCGTTGGCGTGGGTGCCGCCTTCGTAGGGATCGTTGAACAGCCAGACGTCGCCGTCCACCATGCCGCCGCGCCCGGCGGCCGCCTTGGCCGCGGCCTTGACGGCAAAGGCCATCGCACCGACGAACACCGGCAGGCCGGACTTGCCCTGCACCAGCGTGGCGCCGGTGGCTGCGTCGTACATGCCGTGGCAGGCGTCGTGAGCTTCGGCGATGATGGGATTGAACGCGCTGCGGTAGAGCGTGGCGTCCATCTCGTCGGCGATCTGTTCCAGGCGGCCCTTCAGGACCGCGAGTGTGACGGGATCAAGCATGATGTGATTCCTAATGAGTCTTGCGCTGTTTCAGCAGATTCAGCAGTCCGCCCGCCTGCACCATATCCAGCAGGAAGGCGGGCACGGTGTCGCAATGCAGTTCCGCAGGTTCGCCCGCGGCGCGGCGGATGCAGCCGGCGACCGGGTCCAGGGCGATGCGTTCGCCCTCTTGCAGGGTTTCGGCCTGTTCGCAAGTCAGCAGCAGCAGGCCTACGTTGAACGCGTTGCGGAAATAGAGGCCATTGAAGGACGGCGCCACCACCGCGGCGATGCCCAGCCGCACCAGGGCCGCGGCGGCCTGCTCGCGCGAGGAGCCGATGCCGAAGTTCGGACCCGCCACCAGCACGTCGCCCGGCTGCGCGTTGCCGGCGAACTCGGGCCGCACCCGCTGCAGGCAATGGCGCGCGATCTCGTCGATGCCGAATTTCATGTAAGCGCCGGGCGCCAGCGCGTCGGTGTCGATATCCGCGCCCACGCGCCAGACGCGGTGCGTCGTAGACTGCTTGGTCATGCCATGAACTCCCGGGGGTCGGCGATGCGCCCGGCGACGGCGGAGGCCGCCACCGTGTAGGGCGAAGCCAGATAGACCTGGGCGGTTTCGGAGCCCATGCGCCCCTTGAAGTTGCGTGCCGTGGTGGCGATGACGCTGGCGCCGTCCGGGATCGATCCGCCATAGCCCGCGCAAGCGCCGCAAGAGGTCGCCAGTACCTCCGCCCCTGCCTCGCGCAGCACCTGCATCACCCCTTCCTGCTCGGCCTGGCGCTGGTCCTGCTGGCTGGCCGGCGCCACCATCAGGCGCATGCCGGCAGCCAGCGTACGGCCGCGCAGCACGCCGGCCGCGGCGCGCAGGTCCTCCAGCTTGGCGCCGGTGCAAGCGCCGATGTAGGCCACCTGCACCGGCACGTCGCCATACTGGCCTACGTCGCGCGCATTGGCCGGGCTGTGCGGCGCGGCGACCTGCGGCGCCAGCGCTGCGGCATCGAAGTCGTGCCACTCCTCCTGCGCCCCCTGGTCGCTGCGCCAGCGCGCCAGATCGATTTCGTCCGTGACGCCTGCCTCGCGCAAATAGGCCACGGTGGTTTCATCCGGAGCGATCAGGCCGACCTGCGATCCCAGTTCGGCGCTCATGTTGGACAGGGTCATGCGTTCCTGCATCGACAAGGCGCGCACCGCCTCGCCGCAGAATTCCACCGCCTGGTAGCGCCCGCCGTTCATGCCGTAGCGGCCTATCATGCGCAGCATCATGTCCTTGGCGGTGACGCCCGGAGACAGGCGGCCGTTCCAGCGCATCATCAGGGTCTGCGGCACCTTCACCCAGATCTGACCGGTGACGGCCACCCCCAGCATCTCGGTGCTGCCGATGCCAAACATATAGGCGCCAAACGCGCCGCCCGTGGGCGAATGCGAGTCCCCGCCGACGCAGAACATGCCGGGCCGGATATGGCCGTGCTGCGGCACCACCACGTGGCAGATGCCGAGCGAATCGTAGACATTGGGCAATTGCTGTTCGGCCGCCCAATCGCGCGCGATGCGCACGATGCGGCGCGACTCGTCGTCGGATTCAGGCACGTAATGGTCGATGACCAGCACGATCTTCGACGGATCCCACAGCGTGGCGTCCAACTCCTGCAGCATGGGCTGCAGGCGGCGCGGGCCGCTGGAATCGTGGAACATGGCCAGGTCCACCGCACAGGTGACGATTTCGCCCTCGGCGACAGAAGCGCGACCGCAGGCCGCCGCAATCAGCTTCTGGGCCAGCGTTTGAGGCTTGGCCATGGCTACATCCCGAGATAGGCCCGGCGCACGTCGTCGCTGGCCAGCAGTTCCGGACAGGCGCCGCTATAGCGCACTGCCCCGTTTTCCAGCACGTAGGCGCGCTGCCCCATTTCCAGGGATTGGCCCACGTTCTGCTCCACCAGCAGGATCGCCAGCCCCTCGCCATGCAGGCGTCCGATCAGGCCGAACAGCTCTTCGACCATAAGCGGCGACAGGCCCAGCGAGGGCTCGTCCAGGATCAGGAGGCGCGGCTCGGCCATCAGGCCGCGGCCGATCGCCAGCATCTGCTGTTCGCCGCCCGACATGGTGCCGGCCAGTTGCGCCAGGCGTTCGCGCAGGCGCGGGAAGATGTGCAGCACCTTCTCCAGGTTGGCGGCGCGGCGCTCGCGCGCCCGGGTGAAGGAGCCCAGCTCCAGGTTTTCGCGCACGCTCAGGTTGGGAAACACGCGCCGACCTTCCGGCACCTGGATCAGGCCGGCCTTGACCACGTCGCGGTAATGGCGGCCAGTCAGGTCCTGCCCTTCGAAGCGCACCGTGCCGCCCCAGGGCCGGCACAGGCCGCAGACCGTATTGTTCAGCGTGGACTTGCCGGCGCCATTGCTGCCCAACAGCACCACGATCTCGCCCTGGTCCACCCGCAGGTCGACGCCGCGCAGCACTTCCATGCGGCCATAGCCCGCACGCAATCCCTGAACTTCCAGCAGCGCGCTCATGCCGGCGCTCCTTGCGCGGCCAGCCTGGCCGCCGCGCCCTGGCCCAGATAGGCCTCGACCACCGCCGCATCGCGGGTGACCTCGCCGGGCGTGCCCGAGGCGATCAGGCGGCCTTGCGCCAGCACCCACACGTGTTCGGCCAGGCTCATCACCGCGCGCATCACGTGTTCGATCATCAGCACGGTCACGCCGTCGTCGGCCAGCTTTTTCACCACCGGTATCATCTCGTCGATCTCGCTGGGGTTGAGCCCCGCCAGTACTTCGTCCAGCAACAGCAGGCGCGGCCGCGTGGCCAGCGCGCGCGCCAGTTCCAGGCGCTTGCGCCCCGCCACCGTCAGGTCCGCCGCCGGCCGGTCCAGCAAGGCTTGCAGGTTGACCCGGGCTGCCACTTGTTCCGCCGCTTCCAGCGCCTCGCGGCGGTTGCCCAGGCGCAGATGCGCGCCCACGGCGATGTTCTGGCGCACGGTCTGCGCGCCGAAGGGTTGCACGATCTGGAAGGTGCGGGTCAGCCCCAGCCGCGCCGATTCGTGCGGCGGACGGCCGGTGATGTCCGTGCCCGCGAAATGCACCGAGCCGGAACCCGGCTTGAGAAAGCCGGACAGCAGGCCGAACAGCGTGGTCTTGCCCGCGCCGTTGGGGCCGACCAGCGCGGTCAGCGAGCCCTGGCGCACGTCCAGGCTGACGTCCTGGACCGCCTTCAGGCCGCCAAAGGTGATGGACAGATTACGCGCTTGCAGCAGGATCTCAGACACGGGCGCGCTCCTTGGCACTGAACAAACGGCCCAGCGCCTGACCGCTGCCGGTGATGCCGCGCGGCAGGAACATGACGATCACGATGAGCACCACGCCGTAGATGACCATGCTGATGCCCGGCAATTCGCCAAACAGGTTGCGCGTCAGGTCGCTCAGGGCATGCAGGGTCACCGCGCCCAGCACCGGCCCCCACAGGGTGCCCAGGCCGCCGACGATGGCGCCGACCAGCGCCTCCACCGACACGGCCGAGCCAAACGCAATGCCCGGGTCGATGTACTGGAACACCTGCACGTAGAAGGCGCCCGCCGCGCTCATGAAGGCCGCCGACAGCGCGATGCCGCCGAGCTTGACCCGCAGCGGATTCACGCCGATGGCGCGCGCCGCGTCCTCGTTGTCGCGCACCGCCTGCAGGTAGGCGCCGAAGCGCGAATGGCGCAGCCATGCAGTGACCACCAGCGCCAGCAGCACAAAGCCCAACAGCAGATAGATGTAGCCGCGGCGCGAGCCGAACTGCATGTTGGCCACGCCTTCCTGCAGCGGCACCATCAGCCCCACCCCGCCCCCGGTGAAGGACACCGACAGCGCCAGGATGCGGAACACCTCGGCGAAGGCCAGCGTCACCAGCGCGAAGTAGGAACCCTTCAGTCCGTAGCGGAACGTCAGCCCGCCCACCGCCAGGCCGACCAGCGCGCCCAGCGCGATGGCCATGGGCAAGACCAGCCAGGGATTGATGCCCAGGTTCAGCTGGCCCAGCGCCTGGGCGTAGGCGCCCACGCCGAAGAACAGCGCGTGGCCGAACGATAGCTGGCCGCCGTAGCCGCCCAGGATGTTCCAGGCCTGCGACAGCAGGGCCGCATACAGCGACATCATCACGAAGGTCAGCGCCACGCCCGAGTTCATCAGTGCGGCGGCGGCGGCCAGCGCCGCGCCGAATAGCGCGATAGTCAAAAGATCCTTGCCCATGCTCAGCCCCTCGCCCCGAACAGCCCCTGCGGGCGAAACAGCAGCACCGCGATGAAGATCGCGAATATGCCCATCTGGCCCAGCGAGTCGCCCAGGAACAGGCCCCCGATGGACTCCACCACCCCGATCAACAGGCCGCCGACCAGCGCACCGACGAAACTGCCCATGCCGCCCAGCACCACGATGGTGAAGGCCACCAGCACGAAGCCGCCACCCACTTGCGGATTGACGTAGTAAGCCGGCAGCAGGAAGCAGGCCGCCGCGCCCAGGCAGGCCATGCCGATGCCGAACGACAGCGCGTAGACTTTCTCCACGTCTATGCCCATCAGCTTGGCGCCCTGCTTTTCCTTGGCCACCGCGCGGATCGCCCTGCCCAGGTCGGTGCTGCGGATGATCCAGAACAGCACCGCCGCCACCGCCAGCGCGCCGCAGAAGGCGATGATCTTGGGCAAGGCGATCATGGCCGGCCCGATCTCCACCGTGGACAGCGTGTAGGCGGTGTCGATGGTGCGCGTGTCCGACTTGAACCACACCAGCGCCAGGTTTTCCAGCACGATGGCCAGCCCCAGCGTCACCAGCAGGATGTTCTCGTCCTTGCCATGGCTGGCGCGGTTGATCACGTAGCGCTGCAAGGCATAGCCCAGCGCGAACATGCCGGCGACCACCAGCGGCAAGGCGGCGTAGGGATCGATGCCGAGGCGGTCCTTCAGCAGGTACACGGCGTACAGCGCCACCATCAGCGCCGCGCCATGGGCGAAGTTGATGATGTGCAGCACGCCGTAGATCAAGGTCAGGCCCAGGGCGATCAGCGCGTACACCGCGCCCGTGGTCAGGCCGTTGAGCACCGAGGAAAAGAGGATGGCGGGATCGAGCACGCTCAGGCCTTCAGCGGGAAGATGGCGTCCGCCTGGCGGTAGTCGGCCGGGATGACGACCTTGATGTCGCCGCCGATCACCTGCGTCAGCAAGGGCTGCGCGCCGGTGTTCTGGCCGTTCACGAACTGGGTCGGGCCGTAGGGCATGATGTGGTTCGAGAAGGTGCTGGAGGCCAGCGCGTCGATGATGGCGGCGCGGTCGGCCGACTTGGCGCGTTCCAGCGCATCGGCCAGCAGCAGCACCGAGGTGTAGGTCATGAAAACTTCGTAGCTGAAGTAGGCGCCCTTCTCCTCGACACGCGCCTTCAGCGGGGCGACGCGCGCGTCCTTGGGGTTGAACCAGTGGTTGCAATCGAGAATGCCATTGGCGATGTCCGGAAATTCCTTCAGGAACTTGTAGCTGGAGGCCGCGCCGCCCAGCACCGAGTAGATCGCCTTGGGCTGCACCTTCTGCTGCTTCATGGCGCGCAGCAGCAAGGCGTATTCGTTGTAGTAGTTGGCCGGGATCACGATGTCCGGATTGAGCGACTTCATGCGCAGCACGATGTTGTTGAAGTCGCGGGTCGGGTTCGGGTGCTTGACCACGTCCTTGACCTCGAAGCCGTGCTGCGGCAGCGCCTTGGACAGCAGTGCCGCGGTGCCGGTGCCGAACAGCGAATCCTCGTGCACGATCATCACGGTCTTGGCCGGCTTGCCCGCCGCGTCGTTGAGCGCCGCCAGGTCGGTGATGGCGCGTTCGCTACAGGCGCGGTAGCCCGGGCCGAAGCGGAAGGTGTTCTTTAGGCCGCGCTCGACGATCTGGTCGGCCACGCCTACGTCCACCACGTGCGGCAGGTTGTACTTGGCGGCGGTCTGGGTGGTGGCCAGGCAGATCGCCGAGGCGTAGGCGCCGACGATCGCGGACACGCCCGCTTCGTTCATCTTTTCGACTTCGGCCGACCCCGCCTCGGGCCGCGACTGCGCATCGCCCAGCATGGCTTCCAGCGGCGCACCGCCCAGCGACTTGATGCCGCCGGCCTTGTTGATGTCCTCGATCGCCAGCAAGGCGCCCAGGCGGCATTGCTGGCCCGAATAGGCCAGCGCGCCCGTCACCGGATGCAGGATCCCGACCTTCACCGGCTTGGCGCCCTGGGCGCGGACCACCCACGGGGCCGACACCATTGCGGCGGCAGCGGCGGATTGATAGAGGAAAGTGCGGCGCGAATTCATGGGCGATCTCCGAGGGTTCAATGGAATTGGGCGGACAGCTCTTCGCTGACCCATACCTTGGCGTCGATGCTGCCGACGCGTGACAGCTGCAACTGATACTGATAACGGTCCGGCCGGTACAGGCCCTGCAAGAGCTGCACGGGCCGTTCGTTCACGTCGCGCACGATGCGCGTCACGGCCAGCAGCGCGGAGCCCACGGCCACGTCCAGATGACGGGCCACCTGGGCGTCGGCCAGGCGCGCCGAAATGGTCTGGGTGGCGCCGCCGAACTCCACGCCGGCCGCTTCCAGCAGCATGAGCAAGGGTTCGCGCTCCAGGTCTGCGCGGGTGAAGTCGGCCACGGCCTGCGGCACGTAGGTGGTGATGTGGGACAGCGGCCCGGTCTCGGTGCTGCGCACCCGCAGGCTCTTGTGCACCGGCGCGCCGGGCGCGAGCTCCAGCGCCTCGGCCACCACGGGCGGCGCCGACACCAGGGTGCTGTCCAGCACCTGCACCGAAGTGCGCAGGCCCATGTTGACGATGTTTTCCAGCAGGCCGGTCAGGTGCGCCTTCTGCGGCGGATTGGCCTTGGACCCGCTGACGGGATTCGGCGGCGCGCGCAGCGGCCAGGTGCCCAAACCCGGCCGGCGCGACACCAGCCCGTCGGCCACCAGCATCTCCATGGCCTTGCGGATGGTGATGCGGGCCACGTCGAACTGGTCGGCCAGCGCATGTTCGCCGGGGACTCCGTCCTGATCGAAACGCCCCTCCTGCACCTGCTCGCGCAGGACGAGGTAGATCTGGTGGTACTTCGGCAGAGGTAGTGAGGTTCCCATGACGGGAACTCTAGGAGTGTCCTAATGTACCGTCAATGGAACAAATAGCTTTGGCGGTTGTTCTATCGGGAAAACACTGAGGGCGCGGACTCGATGCGGTTGCGCCCGCGCTGCTTGGCGTAATACAAGGCTCGGTCGCTGCGGCTGAGCGCAAGCTCCGCGTCGGCGTCCAGAGTGTGCATGGTGGAGATGCCGATGCTGACCGTCAGCGGAATATGCCGGTCATCGCCCAGCGAAAACGGCGCGGCCGCGATGCGCTGCTGCACCCGCGTGGCGAAGGCGTGGGCGCGTTCGATGTCGGTGTCCGGCAGCACCACGGCGAACTCCTCGCCGCCAATGCGTCCCACCAGGTCGACCGCCCGCAACTGGGCCCGCAGCGTGTTGGCGAAATGTTGCAGCACGCCGTCGCCGATAGCGTGGCCCCAGGTGTCGTTGATGCGCTTGAAATGGTCCAGGTCGCACATCAGCACGGCGGCGCAATCGCTGCCCTGCCGCTTGATCCGGGCCAGTTCCGCCGCGATGCGAGACATGAAGTGGCGGCGGTTCGGCAGCGTGGTCAGGGCGTCGGTGGCGGCGAGTTCACGCAGTTCGAAGTCGGCGCGCTTGCGGTCCGTGATGTCGGTCACGAAGCCGTGCCACACCACGGTGCCGTCGGCCCCCATGCGCGGGCTGGCCTCGCCCTGGCGCCAGCGCAGGCCCTGCTGCGGCAGGCAGACGCGGAACTCCATATGCCAGGGCGTCTGCGCCGCGGCCGCGGCCTGCAGCGAGGCGTGGTAGGTGGCCAGGTCGTCGGGGTGAACTCGCTGCTCGATGGCCGCCGGGCTGGTGCGGACATCGTAGGGCGTCAGTTCGAACATGTCCCAGATGCCGGCGCTGACATACAGGAAGCGCGACCCGCCCCCCGGCCGCTGGCCGCACTGGAACACCATGCCGGGCACGGCGTCGGTCAGGTTGACCAGCAGGTCCGCCGTACGCCGCAGGCGCTCCGACATCGCGCGCATGGCACTGATGTCGGTGGTGGTACCCATCATGCGCAAGGCCCGTCCCTGCGCATCGCGGCTGACGACCTTGCCGCGGCTGCAGATCCACTTGTAGCTGCCGTCCTTGCACAGGATGCGGTGCTCGACCTCGTAGCTTTCGGTCTTGCCCTCGAAATGCGCCTGCATGGCGGCGCGCACGTAGTCGGCGTCGTCCGGGTGCAGACGTTTGTAGGAGTCTTCGATGCGGTTGGTGACCTCGGATTCGGCGTAACCCAACAAGGCCTTCCAGCCCTGCGAATAGGTGATTTCACCGGTGACGACATTGCGGTCCCAGACGCCCGTGCCGCTGCCGGCGATGGCCAGGGACAGATTGCGCGCCTCGGTGCGCCAACTGTCTTCCGCCGCCCGCTCCGCCGCCAGCGCCTGGCGCTTCTCGACGGCGGCGACAGCCAGTTCGGCAAAATCATGCAGGGCGTCCAGGTCTTCGTGGCTGAAGTCCCGCGGCTGGCCGTGCAGCAAGCGGAACGTACCCAGCCGGCGCCCATCGGCGGCGCGCAGTGGACAGTCCACGGAGAAAGGAAGGGATCCGGCCTCGGTTGCGGCCGCGGGCAAAGCGCCTGCCTGGGCCTGCCAGACGCCGTCGGCGTCGCTGCAGGCCACCAGCGCCATGTCCACGCCGAAATGCCGCTGGGCGAGACGGGCGAGCCGGTCCAGGGGACCGTCGAGCCCGGTTTGCACATTTTCCGCGCCGCCGGCGGGCGCGCATGCAGGGGGAACGTCACCTGTTGCTGGCATGTCTGGACCTGACTCAACACTGGGTTCATCGACATGGCCATGCCGGTGGCCATGACTGACATTTTGTCACGCTCTGCACCAAAATAGCAGCATTTTGAACGATATGATCACCGGCCTATGGAACACCCTATCCCCGTGCGCTCCGGCTGGCTGCAAGGCGCCTGGCTCCTGCTGCTGGCCTTCCTGATTACCCTCTACTGCGGCGCGGCCAGCGCCCAGGCGTTCGACCGCCAGGCGGAGAATGCGCGCTACCGGCAGTGGCTGGAGGACTTCCGCGCCGACCTGCAGCGCTTGCGGCAATCGCCCGATCCGGCCAAGGCCGACATCGACACCCTGTTCGCGCAGACCATCGTGCCGGGCTCTCGCGCCACCCAGCTGGTCAAAACGCTGGCCGAAGCGCCCGGCGACTCCACCAGTGGCGAGATCCACTACGCCGGCTTCCAGCGCATCTTCCTGGCCGCCCTGGCCGACGCCGTGGTGGCGGGCGATGGCGGCGCATACCCGGAAGCGCAGGCCAAGTATCAGAAACAAGTACTACGCGTGCGTTACATGCATGTGGACGGCGGCGGCCGGCTGGAGCCTTTCTTCAAGGACCCGGAAGTCTTCAAGCCCTACCGCCTGCCCGCTCCCGGCACCCTGGAGCGCGGCGCCTACCCCTTCCTGCTGTTCGAGGACCATGACGGCAAGCTGCGGCTGGGCGGCGTGTCCAAGGAATTCTGGGATCTGCTGAAGTTCATGGACATGCTGCAATATGCATAAACGACTGGTCCTGATGCTGGCGGCCGTTGCGCATGCCGGCCCCGCGCTGGCGGCCTGCGGCCCCGCATCCGTCGATTTCACCGCGCCGGTGGCGCTGAAGGCCGTGCCCGTCGCGGTCGGCCTGGGCGGCGACCGCGTGCTGTTGGGCCGCCAGGGCGAACGCGTTGCCGCCCGCAACCAGCCCGTCTGGGTCGAGGAAACCGGCGATCCGCTGCCCCGGACCTGGATGGACCAGGTCGATTGGTCCGCCTACCGGCTGGACAGCGTCCAACGGGCGCCCACCAGGCTCTACTTCGACGGCGACGGCCGGCTGTGCCGCGCGGAGTCCTACGACATCCCCCGGCGCGGCGACGCCGCGCCCTTCCTGTCGGGCGGTTACACGCTGGAGTACGACGGCGCCGGCGCCCTGACGCGCGTGGTCGAGTACGAACAAACCTCGGTCCGCCGGCCCGCCGCCTACGAGGCGAGCCGCCAGACCTGCCTGAAGCGTGACACCAGCGGCGCGCTCACCGCTTTCATCAATGAGGCTTGCGACGACAAGCAGGAACCGGCCGCCGGCCGCTTCTACGCGCGCGACGCCGCGGGCCGCCTGCTGCGCGCCATCGATACCACCTCGCAGGGCGGCGCGTTCCAGGTCCAGACCTATGATGGCCAAGGCCGGCCGCAGCAGCGTTATGTGCGCCGCTACTCCCCCGGGGATCGCGGCAAATCCTACGCCGATGTCGCGCATGCCTCCCGCGACTCCCGCCCTTATCCGCTACGCCGGGAAGAGTTGAACGAGCTGTCCACCGAGGTTCCCGGCAATGACTGGCGCATCGTCAGCATCGCCGACGAGGTGCCGCTGGACGACCCGGACATGCAGTCCTGGAATCCGGACACGCAGACCGTCCTGGCCCAGGGCGTGACCGACGCGCAAGGCCGCTCAGTGCTCGCAGCTGACGCCCAGGAACGCGTCTGGCAGGCCATGCGCGACCGGCCTGGCAGGATCTTCTGGTATTCCGATCCGATGAGCCGCGTGCTGCTGTTGCCTGCGATGGACGAGGCCCGCTGGCGCGCCTGCGCCGATCCCGCGAATCAGGCCGCCGACGCCTGCGGCTGAGGCGTTCAGGCCCGCCCGCGGTGGCACATCCGCCGCCAAGCCCCACCAGGTCGTCAGCAGGGTCGGCGGGCGGCGCAGACCACGCAACCGCTCAGTACGTGCCGCGCAGCGTCAGCATCCAGTTGCGCGGCGCGCCATACCAGTTGCCGCCATCCGCCCCGCCTACGCGTTCGTAGTAGACCTTGTCGAACACGTTGTTGGCGTTGAGCGTCAGGGTCCAGCTGGGGTCGAACCGGTATTGCGCCATCAGGCCGAACACGGCGTGGCCGGACTCGGTGAACTTGTAGGGCGAGGCTTTGCCATCCGGCGCATAGACCGATCCGGAGACAAAAGTGGAACTCTGCATGACGGCATTACCGCCGACGCGCCAGCGCGACAACGCGCCCGGCAGCGTATAGGCCGTGGAGAATTTGAATAGATGCCGCGGGGTGATCGAACTGAACACCGTATCGTCGCTCTTGTCCTTGGAATTATTGAAGGTGTAGCCCAGCGCGATTTCCCAGCCCGGCGTGACCTCGCCGCCTATCTCCAGGTCCACGCCGCGGCTCACGACCTTGCCTTGCGCCTGGTAGCAGCAACTGCCCGCCCAGACGTCGTAGGATTCCGGGTAACGCCGATCGATCACGCCAGTGCCGGTGCGTTCGACATTGAACAGGCTGAGCGTGGCGTTGAGGCGGCCATCCATCAGTTCGCCCTTGATGCCGGCTTCGTAGCTCTTCCCCCTGATGGCGGGCAGCGACGTGCCTGGCGCCGGTCCGGATTTCAGCAAACCCTGCGGCTTGTGGATGGCCGAATAACTGACGTAGGCCGACCAGGCGTCGTCCAGGTCATAGATGATCCCGCCATAGGGCGTGGTCTTGCTCGGTTCCTCATAGTCCGTGCGCGAAGTCACCGCCCAACTGGAGCTGGCGTCCTTCCGGTTCGAAACGGTCTGGAAGAACTTGTAGCGGCTCACGCGGGCGCCGGCGATCAGGTGCAGGCGCGAGGTCGGGTTGAAGCGCAGCAGACCATACAGGCCTTTTTGCTCCTGGCCCCAGGGTTCGTAGCGCGTGGTCAGCGGCACGTTCATGTCTGGATTCCAGGCGTTGCGGTCGAACACATTGACCGGCACCATCCAGTTGTCCACCGGCTTGCCGGTATTCCACGTGCCCTCCACGCGCTGCCAGTCCACGCCCAACAGGATCTCATGGCTCTGCCCGAACAAATCGAAGCCGCCGCTGAGATTGGCGTCGAACAGGTCCTGCTTGTTGTCCATGACATAGCGGCCGCCGCCCCAGGTGGCTCCCGAACCGTCCAGCGGACTGATGGCGCCATAGGCAAAAGCGGTGGTCGAACGCGTGTCGCTGCGCTCTTGCGTGTAATTGAGCCTGAGCCGCCAGCGATCCGAAAAACGCTGATCGAGCTGGGCGAACATCTGCCTGGTTTCGGTCGAGGCCAGCGCCCACGGCTGGGTCAGCGAAGCCGAGCGCGACAGGCCCAGGTCCCGGCCGTCGGCGTAGCGCGGCACACCATCGCCATTGCCGCGCTCACGGTTTTTCGTGTAGCTGCCACCCACCGTCAGCAATGTGTTGCGCGTGAGATCCGCTTCCAGCACGCCATACACCTGGGGCGATTCCGTGCTCCGGTTGTCCAGGAAGGAGTCGCTGTTTCCGTACACCGCCACGGCACGGCCGCGCAGCCGCCCGTCAAAACCTAAAGGACCCGTGACGTCGATCATGCTTCGATAGTTGTCCCAACTACCTGCGGACGCCTCCACGATCACCTGCGATTCAGCCAGCGGCTTCTTGCGCACCAGGTTGACGATGCCGCCCGGATCGCCCATGCCGCCCAGCAGGCCCGACGCGCCGCGCATGACTTCGACCCGGTCGTAGAACGCAAGATCCTGGCCAGCGTCGTAGGTGTACGCGCCCAATGCCAGCGGCGCTCCGCCGTCGATCTGCATGCTGGTGATCTGGAAGCCGCGGGAATAGAAATTGAAGGAGTTGTAGTTGGCGCGCTGCACCGTGATGCCGGCGGCCTGCTCCAGCGCGTCGCTGACACTGACGAGATGCTGATCTTCGATCTGCTGGCGAGTGACCACCGACACGGACTGCGGCACTTCGCGGAAGGCCAGATCGGTCTTGGACGCGGTGCTGGTGACGCGGCTGGTATAGGAGCCGGTGCCTTCGGTGGTGCCGTCTTCGGCGCGCCGAGCGGTCACCGTGATGGCCGACAGCGTGGCGGCATCCAGATTGTCCGGCTCGCGTTCGATCACCGCCTTGCCGTTCTCTACCACGGCGATCAGGCCGCTGCCAGCCAGCAAGCGGTCCAGCGCTTGCTGCGCCGTCAGCCGTCCGGCGACGGGCGGCGCGGTCTTGCCGGCCACCAGCGCAGGGTCGTACAGGAGTTCCATGGACATCTGGCGTCCGACCTCGACCAGCGCCTCATGCAGAGGTTGCCGGGCCGAATTGATGATGACAGCAGTCTCGGCGGCCGGCGCAACGGCGGGAACGGCCGCCAGGGAAATCAGGGCGAGGGACAGCCGTCCCAGCAGAAAGCGGGCGCGCGCGGGCTGGCGGCGGGAGCGGAAAGACACAGGGGACATGAGGGATTTGTTCCAACGGGTTCAACGCGGCTGCGGTCGCAAGCCGGCACTCATCGATAACGAGTGCGAAACGATGGAAATCCCTGAAGCGCCAGCGCGCGCCTTTTGTAATAATTTGAAACTACGGTGCCGGCGTCAGGACTTGACCGCCTTCCTCGTCAGTCCGCACGCGCACCGGCGCAATGCGGGGCAACAGCCCAAGCAGGCTGCCGGGAGAGTCCACATTCAAGGTGCCTGATACTCTGACCTGCGCCAGCCGCGCGCCTTCCAGCCGTATGACAAAAGGCGCGTAGCGGTTCAACTCGGCTACGGCCACGGGCAACGGCGTATTGTTGAATACGAGTCGCCCCTCGCGCCAGGCCGTGACGGAGGCGACATCGACGGCCGCAGCCGGCGTGAGCCCGTCGCGGCTCGCCAGCAGCCCTTCGCCCGGCCCCAGAGTTTCCCGCCGCCAGAACGCCCAGCCACCGGCCCGGACTTCGACCGAACCCGCGGCTACCGCGACTTCGGTGGCGTCGTCCCGCCTGCGGACATTGAACCGCGTGCCGGTCACCTGCACCGTCGCGCGGCCTGCATGCACGATGAAGGGACGCGACGCATCCGCGGACACTGAAAAGCTGGCCTCGCCCACTTCCAGGTCGACCTCGCGGCGGTCCGGGTAAAAACGCACCACGGCCCGGCTGTCCGTATTCATGTCAATGGAAGAGCGGTCGGGCAGGAGCACGGTGCGGCGTTGCCCATGTGCGCTCGTCAAGACCTGTTCGAAGTTCGCGGGGCTCTGCCAGCGCATGCCTATGCCGAAGCCGCCAACGGCCAGCGCGCCAGCGCCGGCCAGGGCCCAGCCCAGCAGCGCGCGGCGCCCGCGTCCGGAAGATCTTCCAGACGATTCTGGCGGCACGCCGGCCAATGCGCGCAAGCGCTCATGTCCCGCTTGGCCCGTGCTATCCCAGAGTTGTTCCAGCAGCGCATACTCCTTGCGGTGCTCCGGGTCGGCCTGCAACCATGCGTCGAATTCCCGGCGGTCCGCGTCGCCCATGCGTCCGGACCGCACGCGCGCGAACCACGCCGCCGCGGCGTCGCGAGGGTCGTTGTAGAGGCGAGGATCCAAGGGAGCGTTCATCGGGGGAAGTATTAGGCCGGATTCAGCCCGAGACACCGCTTTGCAGGACATCACGCAGATGGCGCATGGCACGCATGATATAGCGTTCGACGGTATTGAGTGAAAGCCCCATCCGGGCTGCGACCTCGGCTTGGGTCAAGCCGTCGATGCGGTGCCAGATGTATGCCTGGCGGCATTTCTCGGGCAACTGCCGCAACGCGGCGTCGATCGCATGCGCGAGCTGAATGCCATCAAGTTCGACAGTGACATCGGCCGACTGCGGATGTTCATGTTCGGCCAGGTCGTGCAGCGGCACGCCGGCGCGCTGGCCGAGCTTGCGCAGATTGCTCACGAGATTATTGCGGCTGGCCTGATACAAGTAGGCACAAGGGTCGGCCAGCGCGGCCCCCTGCCGCTTCAGCATGCCCAGCGCGGCCTCTTGCAGCGCATCCTCCGCCTCTTGCGGATGCTCGCTGCGGCGCGTCCAGTCGCGGAACATCGTTGCGTACTTGGCGAGCCAGGTACTGGGCTGGGGGGGAATCGGCACTGGCGGCGGGAGCAGTCGAAACAGGCTGCATCATAAATGATAACAACTCTCATTTCAAAAAAATCTGCGTTGCGGCGCTGCAGCCCCGACCAGCCCGCGCTCACCCAGCGGCATGAGCGCCCTTCCTCACCCTGGCGTCAGCGCCAGGTTTCCGGCTCGACGCTGACCTCGCCCTTGTCGGCCGAGAAATACACGACGCCGTCGGAGATGTTGGCGTTCAGGCGCATGGTGCGCTCGGCCAGCTGCGCCAGGGCCCTGGTCTGCTCCGACGGCAGGTTGACGATCTTCAGGTTACGCGTGCGTTCCAGCTTGTTCTTCACGCCGTCCCACCAGATCTTGCTGGCGGAGCCGCCGTAGCAGTACACGATGACCTCTTCGGCACGGCCGCAGGCGCGCAGGATGCGGCGTTCCTCGGGCTGGCCGACTTCGATCCAGAGCTTGACCGCGCCGGTCAGGTCCTTGATCCACAGGTCGGGCTCGTCGGTGTCGCTCAGGCCCTTGGTGAAGGCCAGTTCCTCGTGCGCATGCAGGGCGTAGGCGACCAGCCGCACCATCATGCGCTCGTCGGTTTCCGAGGGATGGCGGGCTACCGTCAGCGAGTGGCTGCCGTAGTAGTGGCGGTCGGTGTCGGCGACGTTGAGCTCGGCCTTGTAGATGGTGGCGCGCAGGGCCATGGCGTAAATCCGTTGAATGTGGCGAATTGCTGAAGGCCGCCATGATAACGCCTGCGGCGCTGCGGCACGGGGACAGGCGGCTGCGCGCGGCGCCCCGGCGGCGCTACACTGGCCGCCTGCGCCCTGCTGCGCCCGCCACCGGACCCCGCCCATGACCGCCACCGCCGCCCTGCTCGCCTTTACCCTGGCCGCTGCCATCCTGACCGTCACGCCCGGCATGGACAGCGCCCTGGTGCTGCGCACCGCCGCCGTGGAAGGCAGCCGCCGCGCCCTCATGGCCGGCCTGGGCGTGGCCACAGGCTGCCTGGCCTGGGGCGCCGTGGCGGCGTTCGGCCTGGGGTCACTGCTGCTGGTGTCGACCCTGGCCTACGACGCGCTGCGCCTCTGCGCGGCGCTGTACTTGTTCTATCTGGGCGTGAAACTGCTGTGGGGCACCTGGGCCGGGAAGCAGACCGGCAAACAGGCCGACAAGCAGACCTACAAGCAGGCCGCGCCCGATGCCGCCCGGCCCGCGCCGGCCACGGCCGCCAGCGCCGGCAACTGGTTCGTGCGGGGCTGCCTGACCAATGCCCTCAATCCCAAGATCGGGATCTTCTACATCACCTTCCTGCCGCAGTTCATCCCCGCGGGTGAGAATGTGCTGCGCTTCAGCCTGCTGCTGGCAGGCATCCACGCGGTGCTGGGCATACTGTGGTTTGCAGTGCTGGTGGCCGCGACGCGGCCGCTGGCGCGCTGGCTGTCGCGCCCTGCCGTGATGCGCGGCCTGGACCGCATGACGGGCGCGGTATTCATCGCCTTCGGGCTGAAGCTGGCACTGGAGAAGCGCTAGCTTCAGCTCCCCGGGGACGCCCCCGCGGGCAGCGGCGCGGATGTTTCCGGTCGCCGGCTGGCCGCCAGCGACCTTGTGCCTCAGTAGACCCCGATAGGATGGCGGGCCACGAAATGGCCCTCGCCCACCGCGACCAAAGGCTCGACCAGCGGATCGTCGCCCAGCTTGCGCATCGGGCTGGGGATCTCGTCGACCAGCAGCGAACGCTCGCGGTGGCGGCGCTGCGGATCGGCGATGGGCACCGCCGCCATCAGCTTCTTGGTATAGGGATGCTGCGGATTCTCGAAGATGGCCCGGCGCGGGCCGATTTCGACGATCTGGCCCAGGTACATCACCGCCACCCGGTGGCTGACGCGCTCGACCACCGCCATGTCGTGCGAGATGAACAGGAACGACACGCCCAGCTCGCGCTGCAGGTCCAGCAACAGGTTGACGATCTGCGCCTGGATCGAGACGTCCAGCGCCGACACCGATTCATCGGCGATCACCACCTTGGGATTCAGCGCCAGGGCGCGCGCGATGCAGATGCGCTGGCGTTGGCCGCCGGAGAATTCGTGCGGATAGCGGTCGATCATTTCCGGCAGCAGGCCGCACTTGTCCATCAGCCAACGCACCCGGTCCTGCGCCGCCTTGCCGCGCGCCACGCCGTGGATCAGCAAGGGTTCCATGATGGAATAGCCCACCGTCATGCGCGGGTCCAGCGAGGCGAACGGATCCTGGAAGATGAACTGGATGTGCTGGCGCAGCGTCTGCATGGCGCTGCCGCGCAGCGCGCCGATGTTCTTGCCGTCGAATTCGATGCTGCCGGCCTTGCTCTTGACCAGTTGCAGCAGCGAGCGCCCGGTGGTGGTCTTGCCGCAGCCGGACTCGCCCACCAACGACAGCGTCTCGCCGGGATACAGGTCGAAGCTGACCTTTTCCACGGCGTGCACGCGCTTCTGCACCCGGCCCAGGATGCCGCCGGTGATGTCGAAGCTGGTGGTCAGGTCGCGGACCTTCAGCACCGGGCCGTTTTCGCGCCGCACGGTGGACGGCGCCGCGACCGGCGCGGAGGCCGCCTGCGGCGGAGCCTTGGCGTCGTCCACGCGCAGCAGCGGGAACGGTGCAGGCTCGTCCGTGCCATGCATGGCGCCCAGGCGCGGCACCGCCGACAGCAGCGCGCGCGTGTAGGCGTGCTGCGGACGGGCGAAGACCTGGTCCGAGCCGCCCTCTTCCACCTTGTCGCCGCGGTACATGACCAGCACGCGGTCGGCCACCTCGGCCACCACGCCCATGTCGTGGGTGATGAAGATCACGCCCATGTCCATCTCTTCCTGCAATTGGCGGATCAATTGCAGGATCTGGGCCTGGATGGTCACGTCCAGGGCCGTGGTCGGCTCGTCGGCGATCAACAGCTGGGGCTTGCACGACAGCGCCATGGCGATCATGACGCGCTGGCGCATGCCGCCCGACAACTGATGCGGGTAGCGGTCCAGGATGGCGCGGGCCTCCGGGATGCGCACGCGCTCCAGCATGCGCAGGGTCTCGGCGCGGGCCGCGGCTGCGTCCAGCCCCTGGTGCAGCTGCAAGGCTTCGGCAATCTGGTTGCCGGCCGTGAAGCTGGGGTTCAGGGACGTCATGGGCTCCTGGAAGATCATGGCCACGTCCGCGCCGCGCACGCGTTGCAGCGTGCTGTCGGGCGCGTTGAGCAGGTCCAGCACGTCGCCATTGCGCCGGCGCAGCAGCATGCCGCCGTTGACGATCCGGCCGCCGCCGTATTCCACCAGGCGCATCAGCGCCAGCGAGGTCACCGATTTGCCGGAACCGGATTCGCCCACAATGGCCAGGGTTTCGCCGCGGTCGACGTGGAAGGAGACTTTGCGCACCGCTTCCACGGTGCGCTCGGGGGTCTTGAAGCGCACGGTCAGGTCATTGACCTGGACGACGCGCTTGGGGTCCATTGTTGTTGCCATGGTGATTACTTTTCCTGACGCGGATCGAGCGCGTCGCGCAGGCCGTCGCCCAGCAGATTGAAGCCCAGCACCACCAGGAAAATGGCCGATCCGGGGAAGATCGACATCCAGGGCGCCTGGGTCATGAAGTTCTTGGCGGTGTTCAGCATCGAGCCCCAGGACGGGTTCGGCGGCTGCAGCCCCAAGCCCAGGAACGACAGGCTGGCCTCGGCGATGATGGCCGTGGCGATGGTGATGGTGGCCTGCACGATCAGCGGCGGCATGACGTTGGGGAACACGTGCCGGCCGATGATGCGCAGGTCGGACGCGCCCAGGGCCCGCGCGCTCTGCACGTAGTCCTCGTTCTTGACCGCCAGCACCTGTCCGCGCGTGAGCCGGATGAACTTGGGCGCGGCCGAGACGCCGATGGCGATCATGGCGTTGGTCAGGCTGGGTCCGAGGAAGGCGGCCAGCGCGATGGCCAGGATCAGGAAGGGAATCGCCAACAGCGCTTCGGTGGCGCGCGAGATGATGCTGTCGGTCCAGCCGCCGAAATAGCCGGCGGCAAGACCAAAAGGCACGCCCACCGCCAGCGCGATCAGCACCGACACCAGGCCCGCCATCAGCGACGCGCGGGCGCCGTAGACCATGCGGCTGAAAATGTCCCGGCCCAGCTCGTCCGTGCCCAGCCAGTAGGACGCCGAAGGCGCCTTGCGGATGGTGGTGAAGCTGGTCTGGAAGGGATCGTGGCTGGCGATCAGCGGCGCCAGGATGGCCAGCAGAACGAAGAACAGCACGATCCCCAGGCCCAGCATGGCGATGTGGTTGCGCTTGAATTTGCCCCAGGCGCGGTTGCGGCTGCGGGGCGGCGTGACGGCTGCGGCCGTTGCAGGAATTGCGCTCATGAGTGCCTCAGGCGGGGATTGACCAGGATGTACAGGATGTCGGCCAGCAGGTTCATGATGATGAAACCCACCGCCACGCAGAGCACTACGCCCTGCACCACCGCGTAATCGCGCGTGAAGACCGCGTCGACCACCAGCTTGCCAAAGCCCGGAATCGTGAAGACCTGCTCGGTCAGCACGGCGCCCGCCAGCAGTTCGCCGAACAGCAGCGTCACCAGCGTGACGATGGGCATCAGCGCATTGCGCAAGGCGTGGCGCAGCACCACGCTGCGCGGCGACACGCCCTTGGCGCGCGCGGTGCGCACGTAATCGGCCGACAAGGCTTCCAGCATGGCCGAACGGGTATGGCGCATCAGATAAGCCGCGATGGCCGTGGACAGCACCAGCGACGGCATCAGCATGGTCTTGATCGACAGCCAGAAATCCTCGGACGGCGACACATAGCCCGAGGCCGGCAGCAGCTTCCACTGCACCGACACCACCATGATGAGGATGATGCCAAGCCAGAAGTTGGGGATGGACATGCCGGACAGCGCGGCGATGTTGGCGCCCATTTCGATCGGCTTGCCCTTGCGCACCGCGGCCAGTATCCCCATGGGGATGCCGATGATCAGCGCGAAGAACATGGCCATGGCGGCCAGCTGCAGCGTGACCGGCAGCTTCTGGCCGATCAGCGTGGTGACGGGAACGTCGGTGCGCAGCGATTTGCCCAGATCGCCTTGCACGACCTGCGCGGCCCAGGCGGCGTACTGCACGGGCAGCGGATCGTTGAGGCGGTATTTATCCCGCAGGTAGTCGAGGACGGCCGGATCGCGCTCTTCGCCGGCCAGGGTCAGCACCGGATCACCGGGCAGGATTTTCTGCAGCATGAAGACGATCATCGACACCAGTATCAGTGTCGGTATCGCGACGAGCACGCGGCGCAAGATGAGTTTAAGCATATGAGAAACCGTAAGACAGGAACGGCGGACGGGGCGCGCGGATCAAACCGCGGGACCCTGCCGCCGCAAACAACAACCGGACGCCAAGGCCTGTAGGCACTGGCGTCCGGCTGGCGCGGCGCGTGACTGCCGCGCCGCGATCACTTCTGCGCGTACGTCACGCCTTTCAGGCGGATCATGCCGTCAGGATAGGGAGTGAAGCCCTTGACCTTCTTGGCCATGGCGAAGGGCCAGGGCTGGTAGTAGTTATACACCCCGGGCAATTCGTCCTGGATGATGGTCTGCGCCTGGTCGTAGATCGCCTTGCGCTTGGTTTCGTCCGGCACGGTGCGGGCTTCGTTCAGCAGTTTGTCCACTTCCGGGTTGCAATAGTGGCCGTCGTTCAGCGCGCCCTTGCAGGTGACGAAAGCGTGGATGTTGCCGTCCGGATCGACCCGGCCCGACCAGCCCAGCATCACGACCTGGAAGTTGCCGCCGGCCGATTCCTTCTGCAGGGCCGCGTACTCGGTCGGGCGCAAGGACAGGTCGAAGCCCGCCTCGGACGCCATGGCCTGCACGATCTCGGCGATCGACGAAGTCGTGGTGTTGTTGCCGAACATGACCTCGGCCTTCACGCGGTCGAAGCCCGCCTGCTTGAGCAGCGCCTTCGCCTTGGCAACGTCGCGCTGGGTCGGCGGGAACTTGTCGCTGTGGTAGGGGCTGGCGGGCGGGAACGGCTGCTGCGCGGGATCGAAGATGCCGCCGCCGGCCACTTCGCTGATGGCCTTGCGGTCGATGGCGTACTGGAACGCCTGGCGCACCAGCTTGTTCTTGAACGGGTTGTCTTCGGCGCGCTTGCCGTTGGCCACGTTGAACATGAATTGCTGGAAACCCAGGCCGGCAATCGGCGCGAAGGTCAGGCTGGCGTCGCTCTTGACCTGCGGCACGTCGGAGGGATTCAGGCGTTCCAGCATGTCCAGGTCGCCGGCGCGCAGGTTGGACAGGCGCACGGTGGTGTCCGGAATCGGCAGGAAGGTCACGCGCTTGAAGGCGAAGTCCTTGGCGTCGTAGTACTGGTCGAATTTCTCCAGCACGATGCGGTCGTTCTGGATGCGTTCGACGAACTTGTAGGGACCGGAGCAGACCGGCTTGCGGCCCACGGCGGCGACGTCCTCGGTGAAGGTCTTGGGCGACAGCATCATGCCGGCGCGGTCCGACAGTTGCGCCAGCAAGGTGGCGTCGGGTTTCTTGAGCGTCAGCACCAGCGTGGTGGCGTCAGGCGCATCGACCTTCTCCACCGAGGCCAGCTCGCCCTTGCGCAGGCTGTCCGGCAGGGACATGGCGCGTTCCAGGTTGGCCTTGGCCGCGGCGGCGTCGAACTTGGAGCCGTCATGGAACAGCGCGTCCGCGCGCAGCTTGAAGGTCAGCACCTTGTTGTCGGGGCTGAACGACCACGAGGTGGCCAGTTGCGGCACGAAGTGCAGCTTGGGATCGATGTCAACCAGCTTGTCGCACAGCGAGGTGAAGACGATGCGGCCCACATAGGTGCGCGCGCGGTGCGGGTCCAGCACGTCCGGATCTTCCTGCAGGCCGATCCGGATGTTCTGGGCGCTGGCCGCGCCGGCGGCCAGCGCCAGCAAGCTGGCGCCGAAGATCAAGGTCAAGCGTTTCATTGTGTTTTTTCCCCTTGAGGCTGCAATACTGGGTGTTTAGAAGCCGACCGCCTGACCGTCGCGCCGGCTGTCGCTGGCGGCGACGTAGCCAAGCTCGTTGTCGTTTTCGGACATGCGCCAGATGAACTGGCCCGCGCCGAAATCCATGTACGGATCGTCGACCGACTTCAAAGCATGTCCGAGGTCTTTCAGGCCCGCAATGGTAGAAGCCCTCATATTGGTCTCGATGTCCAGCGTGAAATCGCGGTTGACCTTCCAGCGCGGGGCGCAGCAGGCGGCCTGCGGGTTCTGGTGGTAGTCCAGCATGCGCACCACGGTCTGCATGTGGCCTTGCGGCTGCATGTCGCCACCCATCACGCCAAAGCTCATGACCGGCTTGCCGCCGCGGGTCAGGAAGCCCGGGATGATGGTGTGGAAGGGACGCTTGCCGCCTTCGACCACGTTGGCCGACTTCGGATCCATCGAGAAGCCCACGCCGCGGTTCTGCATGCTGATGCCGGTGCCCGGCACCACCACGCCCGAACCGAAGCCCATGTAGTTGGACTGGATGAACGAGATCATCATGCCGTTCTCGTCGGCGGCGGTCAGGTAGATGGTGCCGCCGGCGTGCGGACGGCCCGCCTCGAAATGGGTGGCGCGGTCCAGGCGGATCAGCTTGGCGCGGCTGTCCAGGTAGGCGTCGGACAGCATCTGTTCCGGCGTCACCTGCATGGAACGCGGGTCGGCCACATACTTGTACAGGTCGGCGAAAGCCAGCTTCATGGCTTCGATCTGGATGTGCTGCGATTGCACCGAGTCCACCGGGATGTCGGCCATGTCGAAGCGTTCGACGATGCCCAGCGCGATCAGCGCGGCGATGCCCTGCCCGTTCGGCGGGATCTCGTGCAGCTCGTAGCCGCGATAGGACTTGGAGATGGGCTTGACCCATTCCGGGCGGTAGTTGCGCAGGTCTTCCAGCGTCATGGCGCCGCCGCATTCCTGGCTGAAGGCGGCGATGCGCTCGGCCAGTTCGCCTTCGTAGAAGTCACGGCCCTTGGATGCGGCGATGCGGCGCAGCGTGTTGGCGGCGTCCGGGAAACGGAAGTGTTCGCCGACCTTGGGCGCGCGGCCCTCGGGCAGGAAGGCCTGGGCATAGCCCGGCTGCGATTTCAGTTCCTCGGCCGCGGCGGCCCACTTGTGCGCCACCACCGGCGGCACGGCGTAGCCGCGCTCGGCGATTTCGATGGCGGGTTCGAACAGCTGCTCGAACGGCAGCTTGCCCAGCTTTTCATGCAGCGCGGCCCAGCCGGCCACCACGCCCGGCACCGTCACCGCGTCCCAGCCGCGCTTGGGCTGGATCGCCAGGCCGTTGGGGCCCACGCCATGCTTGCGCTTGAAGTATTCGGTGCTCCAGGCCGCCGGGGCGACGCCCGACGAGTTCAGGCCATGCAGTTCCTTGCCGTCCCAGACGATGGCGAAACAGTCGCCGCCCAGGCCGCAGGATACGGGTTCGACCAGGACGATGGTGGCGGCCGCGGCGATGGCGGCGTCCACGGCGTTACCGCCCTTGAGCAACATGCGCAGCCCCGCTTGCGCCGCCAGCGGGTGCGACGTGGACACCACATTGCGGGCGAACAGCGGAATGCGGACGGAAGGATACGGGTTGCCCCAGTCGAAGGATTTCATGGCGCTAGTCTCATAACGGGTAAGCGGCCGAAGTTACTCCCGTGCTTTAATTAAATCAATTTGAAATTTTGTTCCGTCATAAAAGAGATTTTTGTGAGTACCATCCGCTTTCTGCGCACTTTCCTGGCGGTCGCGCACCACGGTTCCTTCTCGGAAGCGGCCGAACAGGTGGCGCTGACCCAGGCCGCCGTCAGCTTCCAGATGCGTTCCCTGGAAGCGGAACTGGGCCGCGAGCTCTTCGACCGTAGCGGCCGGCTCGCCATCCTGAACGCCGCCGGCCGGGAATTGCTGCCGGAAATCAAGCACTTGCTGGATCTTTACGACCGCATGCGGCTGCCGCGCACGGTGCCCGGCGAACTGGCCGGATCGGTCTCCGTGGGCAGCATCGTGTCCTGCATGGGCACCCTGTCCAAGGTGGTGTCCGGCATGAAGAAGCAGCACCCCAAGCTGGACGTGCGCATCCTGTCGGGCAAGGCCAGCGAGCTGGCGGGCAAGGTCGAGGACGGCGAGCTGGACGCGGCCTTCCTGGTGGAAGCCGGACGCAAAATGGCCAGCACGCGCTGGACCGCACTATATGAAGAGCAACTGGTGGTGATCGCGCCGCGCTCGGCGCCCGGCGCGGACGCGCGCCAGGTGCTGGCGCAGAACCCCTTCCTGCGCTTTGACCGCACCCAGCGCACCGGCCTGCAGATCGACCGGCTGCTGCGGCGGCTGGGCGTGCCGCTGAACGAATTCCTGGAACTCAACGCCATCGAGACGCTGGTCGAGCTGGTGCGCCAGGAGGTCGGCGTGACGCTGCTGCCGCTGATCAACGGCTCCAATTGGCAGCACAGCCCGGAACTGCGGATTCTCACCCTGCCGCAGGACCTGGGGCCGATGTCGCGCGCCATCGGCATGCTGGAGCGGCGCGAGCATGCGCGCCAGGGCATCACGGCGGCGATCTGCGAAGCGTGCGCCCAGGCCTTCCAGGCGCGCGAACCGCAGACCGCCGCCTGAGGCTTACTGCGCCATCGCCGGGTCCGTCACCGAGGCGCGGCCGGTTTCGACGCGGCCGGCAAAGCGGCGCAGGTAGGCCGGGTCTTCGGCCAGGCGCACGGTGAAGTCGTACCAGCCCTGGCTGCCTTCCAGCGCCCAGTGCTGTTCGACCTGGCCGCCCGCGGGCACCGTGAACTTCCAGCGCTCGTGGTTGGCGTAGTAGGCGTTGGGCGCGACTTCGAAGGTGCAGGGAGCCTTGCCGCCATTGATGAAGCTGACGTAGACGTCGCCCTTGGCGATTTCGTAGCAGACGCGGATCTCCGGCGCCAGCGCCGACGTGCGGGCCAGGGCCAGGTCGCCCGCGAAATGGCGGTGGTAGCCGTTGGGACCCAGCACCCACAGGTCGTACTTGCCGCCGTCGGCCGCTGTGTCCCAGCTGCCTTCCAGCTGCTTGTCCGGCTCCACCGTGTAGCGGCGCGGCAAGCGGTCCAGATGCAGGCGGTCATAGACGTGGAACACCGCCGCCTGCTTGCCCGTGTTGGAAAACACCAGGCGCATGGCGCCCGTGTCGGGCTGGGCACGGCCGCTGGTGTGCAGCTCGTAGGGCAAGGCGCGGGAATAGCGCACGCCCTGCTCCTGCACCGGCTTGGCCTGGGTGCTGGGATCCGGCAGCGGCACGGCTTTCAGCGCTTCCTGCGCGCTGCGCTCGCTGTCCGAGCCCGCGCGGGTCAGCAGATTCAGGTCGGGCAGCTTCTCGTTGTTGGGCGTGGCGAAGTTGAAGGCCGAGGTCAGGTCGCCCAGCACCGCGCGGCGCCAGGGGCTGATGTTGTCTTCGGCCACGCCGAAGCGGGCTTCCAGGAAACGCAGCACCGAGGTGTGATCGAAGGCCTGGGAATTGACCCAGCCGCCGCGGCTCCACGGCGACACCACATACATGGGTACGCGCGGGCCGGGACCGTAGACGCGGTCGTCGGCGGCGTCCTGGGCGGAGGCGTGGGTATGGCGCTCCAGATCGGTGTTGACGGTGGAGGCGCCGGCCATAGAACCGTCCGCATTCAGCGAGGGCGCGGCGGGCGGCGGCAGGTGGTCGAAGTAGCCGTCGTTCTCGTCGAAGTTGATCAGGAGCACGGTCTTGCTCCAGACCTCGGGGTTGGCCGTCAGCGCGTCCAGCGTTTCCTGGATGTACCAGGCGCCCTGGATCGGGCTGGACGGGCCGGGGTGCTCCGAATACGTGGCGGGAGCCACGATCCACGACACCTGCGGCAGCGTGCCGTTGACCGCGTCTTCGCGCAGCGCCTTCAGGAAGCCGCCGTCGGGCATGGTGTTGGCCGTGCCCTTGTACAGCGGGTTGGCGCCGTCCATCGAAGGCGTCCAGGCCGGATACGGCGCGCCGTTGGCGCCGTTGCCGGCCAGTTCGTTGGCGCGGCGGTACTGCTTGAAGCCGGCCAGCGGGTTGTCGCCGAAGTTCTCGGGCAGGTTCTGGTAGACCTTCCAGCTGACGCCCGCTTCCTGCAGGCGCTCCGGATAGGTTTTCCAGGTCCAGCCGGTGGACGAGGCGCCCAGGCTGTCCCACTGGTTGCGGGTCGAGGGGCCGTTGCCCAAGGACAGCGGATCGTTGGTGCCGGTCCAGTGGAACAGGCGGTTGGTGTTGGTGCCGCCGTGGGTCGAACAATGGTAGGCATCGCACAGCGTGAAGGCTTCGGCCAGCGCGAACTGGAACTCGACCTCCTTCTTCTTGTAGTAGCCCATGGACTGGTTCTGCTTGTAGCGCGGCCAGTGGTCCATGCGGCCGCCGTCCCAGGCCATCTGCGCGTCCACGTAGTCGTGCGGCGTGCCGGCCACGCGCTGGGCGTTGCCCTGGGTGCTGTCCAGGTGATACGGCATCACCACGCGGGTGCCGTTGCTCTGCTCCCAGACCGAGCGCTTTTCGGGCAGAGGGATGGTGATGCGGTCGCCGAAGCCGCGCACGCCCTTGAACGTGCCGAAGTACATGTCGAAGGAGCGGTTTTCCTGCATCAGGATGACCACATGCTCGACGTCGTTGATGGTGCCGGTGCGATTGTTGGCGGGGATGGCCAGCGCGCGGCGGATGGCCGGCGGGAACATGGACAGCGCGGTCAGGCCCGCGGTCGAGGCGGCCGCGTTGCGCAAGAAGCGGCGCTTGCCGGCGTGGACCTGGTCTTTATCGAACGTCACGGATTCTATTCCTATGGATCGGGTGGGCGCGCGGCTCAGGGCGCGCAACGCAATTCGGGTTTGGTCGGCTCGGGCTTCGGCGTTTCGGGCTGGCCGGTGCCGGGGTCTTTGCCGCCGTCGCTGTCGCCGTCATCGCCGCCGCAGGCGGCCAGCGTGGCGCTCAGCATCAGCACCGCGCCCAGGCGCAGGAAACCGCGCAAGATCATGGACATGCTCATTTTTTTATCCTCGGTACATCAGGGAAACAGTTCGGAAACGGACTTGCCAGACAGGGCGAGCGACTTCACTTCAGCTTCGGTGAGCGCGCGCGACCAGTAGGCCAGGTCGTCGAAATACATCGTGTAGGGACCCTTGGTGCCGGCGCAGCAGACGCCATAGGTGCCGCGTCCGTCTTCATTCAGGCCGATGTGCGGCCCGTAGACGCCGGCGATCTTGGTCAGGTCGACCGAGCCGGTGCCGATGGTGCGCTGCGAGAAGCCCAGCTCGCTGTCGTAGACGGAAGCCGTCAGGGTCTTGGCCGTCTTGTTCACGGTCATCGCGACATACACGGGCTTGTTCGGCGTGAACTTGACGTTGTTGATGTCGACCCGCGAGCCGCCGCCGGCCAGGTTGAAGTACAGCACCGGGCCCGCCCATTGCGCGATGGTGATGCCGGGGTTGCCGCCCGAGTTGTAGTCCTTGTTGCCCAGGATGGAACGGTCGTTGGCGGTGCCGTCGGACTGGTACCAGAAGCCGATGGTGAAGGCCTGGGCCGCGTCCAGCATGCCTGCCGGGTAGTCCAGCTTGAAGCCGCCCAGGGCCGCCGCGCTGCGGTCGTTCTTGAACATCTTGCCGAACACGCCCGTATCGGCGTAGGCCGGCGTCTGCGTGCCGTCGAACGGCGTGATGGCCCCGCCGCCCGCGGCGACGTCGGTCATATTGCCTTCGAACGGGAACAGCATCGTCAGGCCGGTGCGCAGCGAAGCCAGCAGCGGCAGCGGCTTGGTGTAGGCCACCGTTGTGCGCGCGGCGCTGACCGCGTTGCCGACAGCGACGCTGTAGTTCAGCGTGTGCACGCCTTCGGTCTCGAACTTGAAGCCCTTGTCGACGTACTCGGCGGCCGTGCCGGGCACGCGCGCGATTTCCGCGCCGTCGCGGCTGATCACGATGTCGCCGGCGGGTTCGCCCACGCGCACCCAGCTCAAGGTCACGCTCTTGTTGTCGGTCGAGGTACGGGCGGCGGTGTGGCGCAGCGCCAGCTTGCCGGCCAGCGAGGTGCCCGCCATGTCGTAGTTGGCGGCGGCCGGCAACGCTTTCAGGTGGCCCAGCACCGTCGGCGCCACGTCGGCCGCGCTGGGCAGCGCGTACCAGTTGTTGTCCCACAAGCCGTCGAACGAAGCATCGTCGGCGCTGCCGCCCAGCAGCGCGGGCTGGTTCGCGGCCAGCAGGATGGTCTTGTTCGAGGACATGGGACGGCCATCGCTGGCGCCGGTCTTGCCCAGGCCATGGCTGGAAGCCACGATCACCAGCCACTTTTCGCCCGGGTGCTCAGCCTTGCGATCGGCGATCTGCTTGGCCAGCACGCCGATGGCCGCGTCGGCCTGGCGGATCGCGCCGTCATAGGCCGAGCCGAAGCCGTTCTCCGAGGCCACGCGTTCCGGCGCGCCGAACTGCGCCACCACCACGTCATAGCCTTCGGTAATGCGGTCGCGCGCCTGGGCGGCGACGCAATCGTCCGCGCCGGCACAGTCGGTCAGCGATTGCAGATAGCCTGCGTCGCGCTGGCCCGCGATGAGCCCGGCCAGCACCGTCGAATTGAAGGCGGCAGCGCTGCGCGCCTCGGGACGCGCCTGCTTGACGCGCTGGAACAGGGTCGGCGTTTGCAGCGTCTCGCCCTGCACGCTGTAGCGCACGCCGTGCTGGTCGGCCCATTGGCCCGTCAACAAGGTCGCCCAGCCCGGCGCCAGCAACGTCGGCTGCTGCGTGGGCGCGTCCGTCACGCCGCCGGTCCAGGCGCGCGTGGCGTTGAGTTGCGCCATGTTCGGCAGGGACTTGTCGGCAACACCCCGACGCATGGCGTCGTAGGTCAGGCCGTCGACGCCGATGAACAGCACCTTGTCGGCGGGCGTCGGATCCGGCTGGGTCACCGGCGGCTGGGTCGGCGGGGCTTCGGTGTCGTCGTCATCGTCGCTACCGCCGCAGCCCGCGAGGGCGCTGGTCGCCAGCAAGGCCGCGCACCATCTTCTCCAATTCAATGCTTGCATGCTTCTCTTCTCTTGTCATGAACAGGGTTTTACGCTGGGGCACATGATGGCCAGCAAAGGTGAAAGCCCCGTGAAGCGAAGAGAAGAAAGCCTGATCGACGGATCAGGATTCTTTTGCGCGGAATGCGCAAAAAAAGGCGGCTGCCCGAAGGAAGCCGCCCCGCGGCGAGAGGCAGGCCGCGGGCCTAGGCGCCGATCTTGACGCCGGTCAGATAGCCCACCGACGCGCCGAAGCCGTCCTTGTAGTTGGCCTTGACCAAGGGCTCCAGCGTCGACCGCACCACCGAGTGCACGCTTTGCCAGTCGGCCGCGTGCTGGAAGTTGCTGGTGATGTAGGTCCAGCCGTTGATCTCGTCCACCGCCTGCAAGCCGGTCGATTCCGCGGCCACCGGGCAAGACAGCAGGCGCGACAGCTGCTTGGTGTCGACGTTGTAGGCCCACAGGAAGTTGTTGACATGGCCGCCGCTGTCCTCGCCCACGAACAGCGTGCGCAGCTTCTCCGAGAACTTGAGGTTGTCGGGGTTGGAGACTTTGTCGGCGGCGTGGGTGTTGCCCAGCGCGTCGCGCGCCGCCAGCACTACGCCTACCAGTTCCGGCACTGCCGCCATGTCCACCGGCACCCAGGCGCTGTCGATCGCCTTGCCCTCGGTGTCGACCTGGCCTTCCTTCATATGTAGCTGGTAGACCGCGCCGGCCGCCGGGCCTTCGACCTTGAAGCCGGGAGACAGGCCATCGGTCATCGAACTGTCCACGCGCGACATCGCGCTGTAAGCGATCTTGTCCTTGACGTTGACGGTAGTGCCTTCCATCTTGGAGAAGGCCAGCGTGCCGCCGACCATGGCGGCATAGCGGTGGGTTTCCAGGAAGGCCCCGGCCACGTTGCGGCCGGGCTGCAGCTTGACCCAGTTGTCCTTGCCCGAATAGCGGATCTTGGTGAAGGCGGCATCCAGCGGATCCGTCGTGCGCACGTCCATGATGTCGGCGGCGCTCAACTGGTCGGCCAGCGCCTGCACTTCGGCGCTGGTGGCGTGGCCCAGCTTGATCCAGCTCAGCGTGCCGGCGCCCGGGCCAGTACCCGAAGTCTGCGTCCATTTGGCGACATACAGCGTGCCGGAAGAAAGATCGGCCTTGCGGTCGGCCACGAACATGAACAGGCCGCCGTTGGTGGCGTCGTCGCCCATCAGCGCGGTGCGCTGGTCGGGCATGACCTGCACCAGTTCATGCGAGATGCGGCCCATGCAATAGTGCTTCTTGATGGTGCCGGTGCCGTCCGGGTTGACGGTGACTTCGGGCATGTGGCCGTAGTGGTACGGATTGGCCTTGGCCGGATCGCCGTAGAGATTCTGGCTATAGGCCTGGAACGAGGTCGAAGCCTTGGCCGTGGTGGCGTCGGGCTCATACTCTTCGCTGGACAGGTGGGTGTTCCAGGGCGACAGGCTGGCCCCACAGGTGATCCACAGGCCGTGCACCGACGAGGTGTCCACGGTGTGGTACTTGACCAGGCTGAGCTTGCCCGTATTGGGGTCCTGCGACAGCGTCAGCACCGCGATCTGCGACGGCAGCAGGCCATACATGTCCTTGCCGGCCTGGTCCATGGACTGGTATTCGAACTGCACCACCGCGTACAGCGCGTTGCCGGCCACGCCTGCCACCTTGGTCGGCTCCGACAGGGACAGCAGCGACATGCCGTCCGGACAGTTCGAGAAGAACTGCCGCGCCTTGGCGGGCACCGAGTTGTCGACGATGGGCGCGCCCGCCAGGTTGTAGTAGCCACCGGCGATGACGTTGCCGCCCTTGCCGTCCGGCACGGGGTCGCCCGTCATGAAGAAAGGCTCGTAGCCCAATTCGACGCTGCGTTTGGAGCCGTCGCTGAAGGTCAGTTCCAGCGCCGAGGCGACCGTGGTGCGCGCCATCAATTCCGGCTGGGACAGCGAAGGCGCGGCCATGGAGGTGAAGGCGGCGGACTTGAAAGTGACCGGCGTGACGGGCGGCGCGCTGTCGTCATCGTCATCATCGCTGGAATTACAGCCGGCCAGCAGCGCGGCCAGGCTGACGCCGCCGATCGGCAGCATCGGCGCGCCTCCCAGCATTTTCAGGAGTCGGCGGCGATTGGCTTGGTTCTGGTCTTGCATGCGGGTGTTCCCTGTTGGAGAGGAGGTCTGCCCGGCTTGGGCATCCGGACTTGAGGGCATGCTAGACACGGGGCATGTACGAACGATGACAGGCATCCGCGGCTGCCGAGGCCTGCGCGGATGCCGCAGGCCATCGCAAGCCTGTCATGTAGCAACGCTATAGTCGGCCGCGTCGCAACCCGCCCTACTCGTTCCATGCCCCTGTCCCTGCGCCCGACCCTGCCCGCCGCGTTCCGCGTACTTGCCGTGTTGGCCTTGGCCGCCGGCCTGGGCGTGTGGGCGTCGATCCTGCTCGCGCCGAAGGCTGGCGCCTTGCCTCCCGCGGTCTCGGCAGCTGCGCCGCGCGCCGCGGACAACACGCCGGTCGCGTTGTGGTTCGGCAAGGACGAGGCCATGCGCACGCAGATCACCGTGCTGGGCGTGATCGCCGCAGGCGCCGACGGCGCCGCCGTGCTCAGCATCGACGGCGGCCCGCCGCTGGCCTGGCGCAGGGGCGGCGAAGTGGCCCCCGGCATCGTGCTGCGCGAGGTCGCCGCGGACGCGGTGACGGTGGAACAGGCCGGGCGCGCCAGCCGCCTGCCCGCCCCGGCCGCCCTGCCCGCGCCTGCCGGCATATCGCGCGAAAAATAGGCATCGCCGCGCCCGCGGCAATGCATGCCGTGCGCGCGGCACGCGCCTGCGCGGATTTGGCGGCGCCGTGAGTATTGCTGTCATATTTCATGTCCACAATCCTCCGCTTCTACTGAAAGACCGGAGTCATCAAGTGCGTCAGCTACCGCGCGGGCTTGCCCGCCAGCAAGGTTTCACCCTGATCGAGATCATGGTGGTGATTGTGATCATGGGGATACTGGCGGCGCTGATCGTGCCCCGCGTGCTGGACCGCCCCGACCAGGCCCGCCAGGTCGCCGCGCGCCAGGACATCGCCGGCATCATGCAGGCGCTGAAGCTGTATCGCCTGGACAACGGCCGCTACCCCAACACCGCGCAGGGCTTGCGCGCGCTGGTGCAGAAACCCGACGGCGCGACCAACTGGCGCGGCTACCTGGACAAGTTGCCCAACGATCCCTGGGGCCATCCCTATCAATACCTGAGCCCTGGCGTCAAAGGCGATATCGATGTGTTCTCGTTCGGCGCCGACAACAAGCCCGGCGGAGAAAGCGGCGATGCCGACATCGGTTCCTGGGAACTCTGAGCGCGGCTTCACGCTGGTCGAAGTCCTGGTGGTACTGGTGATCGTGGCGATCGCGGCCAGCATGGTGAGCCTGTCGGTGGGCCGCGGCGAAAACAGGCTGCGCGGCGACGCCCAGCGCCTGGCCGACGCCTTCACCGTGGCCCAGAGCGAAGCGCGCAGCGACGGCCGCGCCATCCGCTGGCTGGCCAACGGCCAAGGCTGGTCCTTCGAACGCCAGGGACGGCTGCCGGGCCTGAGCGCCGAGGAAGACCGACCCCTGCCGCCGGACCGACTGGAACGCGACGAGGTGCTGCGTCCGCAAGCGTGGTCGGCTGCGCCGGTAGCGCTGCGGCTCGATCCGGACCGGCCTCTGGTGTTCAACACGGAATGGGTCGCCGCGCCCATCACGCTGACGTTGAGCGCGGGCGATGCCCGCGTCACTTTGCAGCGCGACGCCGCGGGCCGCTATGAAATTCAATAGGCCGCCCCGCCCGCCTGATCGGCAGCGCGGATTCACGCTGATCGAAGTGCTGGTGGCCCTGGCCATCATCGCCGTCGCCATGGGCGCCGCCCTGCGCGCGACCGGAATCATGGCGGAGAACAACCGCGCCCTGCAGGACAAGACGCTGGCGCTGCTGGCCGCGCAGAACGCGCTGACCCAGCTACGGCTGGAGCAGACCCTGCCGCGCGCGGGCACGCGCAGCGCGCCCTGTCCGCAAGGCGGCCGGGCCCTGCAATGCGAGATGGAGTTTACGAATTCGATGAACCGCAGCTTCCGCCAGGTATCGGTCAAGGTGCGCCATGCCGCCGGTCCTCAGGCGGACACCGTGCTGTTGCAGCTCGACGGCCTGCTGTCCAGTCTGCGATAGCCATGCGCCGCCCTCCCCGATCCCAAGCCGGCTTCACGCTGATCGAAGTGCTGGTGGCCCTGGCGCTGATGGCGCTGGTCAGCCTGATGGCCTGGCGCGGCCTGGCCAGCGTGTCCGGCGCCCGCGACCGCATCGAGCAACAGGCCGAGGACATCGATGCCATCGTCCGCACGCTGGGCCAGATGGCGCGCGATGTCGAACTGTCCTACACCGGCCCCGGCTTCGACCCGGCGGGCCTGGACGCGCAGGCCTACACCAGCGGCCTGCGCCTGCTGCGGCGCGCCAGCGGCGGCCCGGTGTTCGAGATCCTGCGCCCCGATCCCGACGGCAACGGCCTGTGGCAGCGCGTGCAATGGCAGGTGCGCAAGGACGGCCTGTGGCGCGCCAGCGGGCCGTCGGCGGCGCGCAGTCCGCTGCCGGCCGCGGGCGACGGCATCCTGCTGCTGCCCGGCACGCGGGCCCTGAAGCTGCGCGCCTGGGTGCCGGGGACCGGCTGGGTGGATGGCGAAGCCAGCCTGGCCGCCTCTCCCAGCGGCCTGGAGATCGCGCTGGAGCGCGGCGCGCCCGCCGTCCCAGAGCGCTACACCCGCATGCTGGAGCTGCCATGAGCCCGGCTCGCCCGACCGGACGCGAACGCGGCGCCGCCGTGGTCAGCGCGCTCATCATCGTCGCCATCGTCGCGGCCTTGACCACCGGGCTGTTCCAGCGCCAGACCGCCAGCACGCGGCGCGTGGAAAACGAGATGGCGCGGGTCCAGGCGCGCGCGATGCTGGCGGGCGGCATAGACTGGGCCCGCCTGATCGTGCGCGACCACGGCAAGCGCGAATCGACCACCCGCGGCGACCAGATCTGGGCCACCCCGGTGCTGGACACCCGCATCGAGCGGCCCGGCGACGAGCGCGTCGCCGTGTTCTCCGGCCGCGTGCAGGACGAGCAAGGCAAGTACAACCTCTACAACCTGGCGAACAATGGCGTGCCGCAGCCCGAGCAGGAACTGGTGCTGCGTCGGCTGCTGAGCACGCTGCAGTTGCCGGACACGCTGGCCGCGCGCATGGTCGAGATCATGGCGGCCGCGCAGCCCGTGGCGCCCCCGGCGGATGCGCCCTCGGCGCCGCCGGGG
>NZ_JCBAMT010000060.1:0-45073 GCF_059760445.1 Achromobacter sp. D7-1
AGGCCGGGCGCATCGGCTTTGACCAGAAATACCGCCGTTCCCGATTCGTCGCGTGCCGTGACCAACAGTTGCCGGGCGCCCGCGCCATAGGGTATGCGCCGCTTCACGCCGTTCAGTAACCAGCCGCCGCCTTCGCGCACAGCGGTCACGTTCAGATCGTCAATCGGCCAATCCGCATCTGGTTCAGCATGAGCCAACAACGGCGCGGCGCCTTGCGCGATCTCGGCCAACAGCGCGCTCACCCGCCCACCTTGCGGCAGGCGCGCCAGCAGTTGGCCGCAAAGCAGCGCGCTGGCGTCGTAGGGTTCGACCACCAGATGACGCCCGAAGCGCTGCATCAGTACGCACAAGTCCGCGAGCCCGCCATCCATCCCGCCTGCCGATGCCGGCAACCCCAGGCCCAGCAGCCCCATTTCGGCAAAGGCGCGCCAGTGCGGCGAAGCTTCGGGGTCCGCATCGCCGGGCAACGCGGGCCGGGCGGCGGGAGACGGATACTCCCCCTGAAGGTACCGCCCGACGGCGTCATCGAGCGTGCGCTGGTCTACGCTCAGGTCGTCGGCCTCGCCCAACGCCAGCTTGGCGATGATGTTCTTCTGGACCTCGTCCGTTCCGCCGTAGATCGAAATCTTGCGCAGGTTGAGATAGAAGCCGGGCATGGCTTCCAGTTCCTCTGCCGTTGTCGGAGCGCCCCGCGCATAGTCACGCTCTAGCGCACCTGAGTCATAGGCGAGCGCATGCGAACCGGCCGTGTCGACCAGCGCTACGCTGATGCGCTGCGCCAGTGTGGACCCCAGGTACTTCAATATCGAAGCTTCCGCGCCGTGCCCTGCGCCCCGCTGGTCGCGCGCAATCAGCCGCAGATTGGTCTGCTCCAGGGCCAGCGTATCGATCTCCAGCTGCGCCAGCCGCCGCGCGAATATGGGATCTTCGGCCAGCGGGCGGCCGTCCGCCTGGCGTTGCGCCGCCAGCCGCTGCAGATGGCCCAGTTCGCGCTTGGCGCGCCCCACGCGGGCGGCGCCGAAACGCTCGTGCGACAACAGGTACTTTGCGTATGTCCAGCCATGGTCCATTTCACCGACCAGATGCGAGGCAGGCACCACGACCTCATCGAGGAAAACCTCGTTGATCTCTACTCCGCCGTCCAGCGTGCGGATCGGCCGTAGCGACACCCCGGGGCTGCGCATGTCGATGAGCAGGAAGGAAATGCCCTCTTGCGCCTTGGCCTCGGGGTTGGTACGCGCCAGGCAGAACATCATGTCGGCGTACTGGGCGTAGGTGGTCCAGGTTTTCTGGCCGTTCACCACGAAGACATCGCCCTCGCGGCGAGCGCGGGTGCTCAGCGCGGCGAGGTCAGAACCCGCACCCGGTTCGGAATAGCCCTGGCACCACCAGTCCTGCCCGCTGAGGATGCGCGGCAGGAAGTGGCTTTTCTGCCATGCGGAGCCATAGGCCATGATGACGGGCGCCACCATGCGCAGCCCGAATGGCACGGTTTCGGGTGCGCCCGCCAATGCGCATTCCTCGTCAAATACGTTGCGCTGCTCGATGCTCCAGCCGGCCCCGCCATGCTCGGCGGGCCAGTTCGGCGCGACCCAGCCGCGCTCGTTCAAGATGCGGTGCCAGCGCAGGAAGTCCTGCTTGTCCAGCCGCTGATGATCCATCACCTTGCGCCTGAGGTCGGCGGGCAGGCGTTCTTGCAGGAATGCGCGGACTTCGCGGCGAAAGTCCTCGAGGGAGCAATCAAGCGGCATCGGGCAGATCCTCCGCGAAGCGCAGCGGCGCGTCGGTCGCCGCCTGCAGGGTTACGCGGGTGAGGCCCGGCGCCATGTTGCGCACCAGGAATCCCTCGGGCGTGACGTCGAGCGTGGCGAGGTCGGTATAGACTCGGTCCACGCATGCCGCGCCCGTCAACGGCAGGTCGCATAGCCGGCGCAGCCGCGAGCGGCCGTCGCGGGTAAGGTGTTCCATCAGCACGTGGACCCGTTTGGCGCCCACGGCCAGGTCCATGGCGCCGCCCACCGCCGCAGCCACGCCGGGCTGGCCCAGCGACCAATTGGCCAGATCGCCGGTTTCCGACACCTGATAGGCGCCGAGGATGCAGTAGTCCAGATGTCCGCCGCGCATCATGGCGAAGGAATCCGCATGATTGAAGAAGCTGCCGCCCGCGGCCATGGCGATGCTCTGCTTGGCCGCGTTGGTCAGGTCGGGATCGACCGGATCGGCCTCCGCGCGTGCGCGCATGCCGAGTATGCCGTTCTCGCTATGGACGATGACGCCGTGCTCCGGCCGCCAGTAGTCGAGCGCCATGACGGGCAAGCCGATGCCCAGATTGACGTAGGAGCCGGGAGGGATGTCCGCCGCCGCGCGGCGCGCGATGTCCTCGCGGGAGTATCGTTCGATCATTGCAAGGCTCCAGTCAATTGGGCGTCGCGAATGCGCAGCACGCGCTGCACGAAGATGCCGGGCGTGACGATGTGCTCCGGATCCAGTCCGCCCACCTGCGCCAGCGTATGAACCTGCACGACGGCGGTGGCCGCAGCCATGCACATCAGCGGACCGAAATTGCGTCCCGCCTTGCGGTAGATCAGGTTGCCCAGGGGATCCGCGCAATACGCCTTCACCAGCGCGTAGTCGGCGTGCAGGGGCTCCTCGAACACGTGCCCCACGCCTTTGATCATCCGTGTCTCCTTGCCTTCGGCCAGCAGCGTGCCGTAGCCGGTGGGCGTGAAGAATCCGCCCAGGCCCGAACCTGCCGCCCGCAGGCGCTCGGCCAGCGTGCCTTGCGGCACGCACTCGTAGTCGATCAAGCCGTCGGCATAGGCCGATTCGAACGCCTGGGACTCCGCGCCGCGCGGATACGAGGCGATCAGCTTGCGCACGCGGCCCAACCGGATCAGCCGCGCCAATCCGCTATCGCGGGCGCCGCTGTTGTTGCACACCACGGTCAGCTCACGCGCGCCCTGCTCCACCAGCGCATCGAGCAATTCGACGGGTTGGCCGGACAGGCCGAAACCGCTGACCAGAACGGTGGCGCCGTCCGGGATATCCCCCACCGCTTGCGCGGCGCAATCTACTGTCTTGTTCATCATGGCGGCCATCAAAGGGAGTGGGAAAGAATGGCGGTGGCCTGGCTGGACAGCACCCCGCCGTTGCCGTGCACCAGCGCGACGTCGGCCTTGGGCACCTGGCGTTCCCCTGCCTCGCGGCGCAGTTGCGCCACGGCCTCGATGACGAGGAAGATGCTGTACATGCCCGGATGCGTGAACGACAGGCCGCCACCGTTGGTGTTCATCGGCAGGTCGCCGCCCGGCTCGATGCGCCCGCCGCCGATGAACGCGCCGCCCTCCCCCTTGGCGCAGAATCCCAGGTCTTCCAGAAAAAGGATGGGATTGATGGTGAAGGCGTCGTAGAGTTCGACCAGGTCGATGTCGGCGGGAGTCAATCCAGCTTCCGCGAACGCGGCCCGGCCGGAGTCCACCGCGGGCGTGACGGTCACGTCCGGCATGCACGATATCTGCCGGTGCCAGTGGGCGTGCCCGGCGCCTAGCACATAGATGGGGCGCGGATGAAGGTCGCGGGCCCGTTCGGCGCGCGTGACCACGAAGGCGCCGGCGCCGTCGGTCACCAGGCAACAGTCGCGCACGGTCAGGGGGTCCGAGATCATCTTGGCGCCCAGCACCTCTTCGATCGTCAGCGGCGTGCGCAGAAAGGCATCCGGATTCAGTTGCGCCCATTTGCGCGCCGCCACCGCAACCTCGGCCAACTGGCGCCGCGTGGTGCCATATTGGTGCATGTGGCGCGCGGCGGCCAGCGCGTAGCTGGATACCGGATTGAACGGCTTGTAGGGATGCTCGTAGGGCTGCGGGTCCAGCGCCGCCCGCATCTGATTGATCTGCGTGCTGCTGGGCGCGCTGCGCGGATTGGCGCCGTAGCAGATCAGCACATGCTCGCACTGGCCGGCCTCGATCGCCATGGCCGCGACCTTCAGGTCGGCGATGAACGACGATCCCCCGAACATGGTGCTGTCTGAAAAGCGAGGCCGGATGCCCAGGTACTCCGCCATCCGCATCACCCACCAGGGCGAGGTCAGGCTCGAGGTGATGATGCCATCGATGTCCTGCATCTTCAGGCCGCTGGCAGCCACCGCGCGGTGGGAGGCCTGGGCGATGATTTCCTGTTCGGAACGGCCTTGGCAGTCGCCCAGGCCGGCCATGCCGGTGCCCAGGACGGCGATCGCGCCGCGATAGCTTCTAGTCATGGCCGCTCCTCCTGTCCCACGAACACCAGCAGCGGCGCGCCCTCCACGGCATCGACCCTGGCGCGGACCCGCAGGCCGATAGCCACCGCCTCCACCGGCATGTCGACCACGCGGCTCATCAGGCGCGGACCTTCGTCCAGATCCACCAGGCACACGGTGTAGTCGCCGCCCTTGTTGCGAACCACGGTGGTGGAATACACCACGCCGTCGCCGCGGGGTTCCACCCAACGCAGGGCGTCGGAACCGCAATGCGGGCAGACTACCCTGGGATAGAAATGATGCCTGGCGCAGGCCTGGCATAGGGGAATGACGAAGCGGCCCTGCGCGAGCTGCTCGAAGTAATGGCGCTCGGCGCTGGGCGCCAGCTCGTTTGCGGTTTGCGGCATTGCTGTATCCGCCTGCGGGCGGTTGTCTCCGTTGTAGTTCGATCCGCGCCAGGCATGGCCGGCAGAAGTGGATCGATTTTAGGAATGGCTCCCGCGCCTTACCATCCGAAAGATTCGAAGGCTACTTTCGGCATATTCGAAGCGCGCCGGCGCCGCCCGCAAGTCAGAGTAAGATTTACGCCATAACAACCCCCTACATGGCAGGAGCAGTGGAAGATGGCAAAAGTCGGCATGGTTGGTATCGGCCTCATGGGCCATGGCATCGCAAGCAATCTGGTCAAGCACGGACATGCGCTGACGGTGCTGGAGCATCCGGGCAACCAGCCGCTGGACGCGCTGAAGGCCGCGGGCGCGGCCAGCGTGGCCGATGGCGCCACGCTGGCGGCCCAGTCTGACGTGATCATCCTCTGCGTCACCGGCAGCCCGCAGGTCGAGGCGGTGCTGCTGTCCGAAGGCGGCGTGCTGGCGGGCCTGCGGCCGGGCACGGTCATCATCGATTGCTCGACGGCGATTCCATCGTCCACCGTGAAAGTCGCGCAGGCCGTGACAGAATGCGGCGGCCGCTTCCTGGACGCGCCGATGACGCGCACCCCCAAGGAAGCCGCCGAAGGCCGGCTCAACCTGCTGGTGGGCGGCGATGCCGCGCTGTTCGAGGAATGCAAGCCGCTGCTGGCCTGCTTCGCCGAGAACATCACGCATGCCGGCCCGATCGGCGCCGGACACCGCATGAAGCTGCTGCACAACTACGTCTCGCTGGGCGTGGTCGCCCTGCTGTCGGAAGCCGCGGCTTGCGCCCTGCGCGCGGACATCGACCCGGCGGTGTTCGCCGATGTGCTGGCCAAGGGCGGCGGCGGCGGAGTGGCGCTGGAACGCATCAAGCCGTACCTGCTGGAACAGGATCCATCCTCGCTGCGGTTCTTCATGTCGAACGCGCAGAAGGACCTGTCCTACTACAACACCATGGCTGCGGAAACGGGCGCGGTGCGCGAAATCGGCGCGGCCGTGCAGCACACCTTCGACCAGGCCGTCACGCAAGGCGGCGGCGACCGCTACGTGCCGGAACTGGTGTCGCTGCTGAAGGATCGATAAAGCCAGTTGCCGGACGCTCAGCGTCCGGCCTGCCCCCCACGATACGCGATCAGCCTCGCAAACAACGAGCAACTCGCTGCAGAGCAGCCAGCCCGGGATCCAAGGATTGCCTTCGTCCCGTGGTATTTTTCACGTCACCCGCCTTTGTATCATCCCATTACGAGATCGCTATGGAAGCAACTGAAAAACGGCCCTGCCCGATCTGTGCTGCGGCACAGTCCAACGGGATCCAGGAGTGGCACTCCCTCTGCCACAAATGCGGATATGAAAGTGCATCCCTAGCCCCCAATATCAATGCGCAGCAGTTCCACAAGAACATAGACGAAGCCGCACGCGAATCCGGGCTCAAGGGTCTACGACAAGCCAACTTCAAAAAGCTTGTGCAGATTCTCAGATCCGCCCATCCACAGGCGCGAAGCCTGCTGGACGTTGGCTCCGCCCACGGCTGGTTTCTCGAAGCTGCGGCGGGATCTTTCGACGTTCTGGGCATAGAGCCGGATAAAGCAGTTTATGCGACGGCCAAGGCCAGGGAGCCGAGAGTTCGTGTCGGGTTTTTCCCGGACGCGCTGCATCAGGACGAAAAATTCGACATCATCGCTTTCAATGATGTGTTTGAACATATCCCGGACAGCGCGCGGATTTTGGCCTCATGTCGCGAGAGACTCACCAAAGACGGCATTCTGCTGCTGAACCTTCCGAGCAGTAGTGGTCTGTTCTACCGCCTGGCCAAAGTGTTTCACCGGCTAGGCTTTTCAAGTTTTTTCGATCGCCTGTGGCAAAAGGACATGCCCTCGCCGCATCTGCATTACTTCAATGCCGAAAACCTCGCCCACTTCATCCAGCAGCACCAGTTTTCGATAGTGGAGCAGGGCTCCCTACCCACTCTGCGGCTGAGGGGACTCTACACGCGGATCTCTTACTCGGGAAACATGAATATCCTGATGAAGCTGGCGACATACGCATGTGTGGCCTTGGCATTGCCTGTCCTACGCTTGCTGCCAAGCGACATCATCTATGTAGTCGCTCGGCCGCATTGAGGGCCTGCCCTGCCCCTCACAGATATTTCTGTCGGGCGTCAACCGATCTTTTTCAATATCGGGGAATCGCCGTTCCAATCAATCCGGTACACGCCGGATTGCACTTCCCTCGCATCGGCGGGGAACAGCTCGGCGTTATTCTTCCAGAATTCGCCGTCAGCATTGTAGAGCACCAGATACGAATAGCCCTGCAATAGCTTTTCCAGCTTTTCATTGCAAGTCCAGACATCCTCCGGGTTGTACTTCTGCCCCACGGACCAGCACCACCATTGGGTTTCCAATGGTATCGCGCTATAGCCGAACATGAACTTTTCAAAGCCCGTGGAATTCTGGCTGATGAAGTAGACTTTCTCCCCCTGCTTGGCCGTCCCGCCGACGATATCTGCAAGCCTATCGATCTTCCCTCTTTGTTCCATCGCCTGCGAAAGTGCGGGCGACGGAGGGCCAGCGGACCACAACTCCAAAGGCAAGCACAGAAACCCCAGCAGGACCGGCAACGCAAGAATTGGACGTAGCCACCATGCCCGAGCAGCGCCCACAGCCCCCGAATAAGCAGCCAACGCGATGACTGCCCAAGCCAGAAAATACGTCGCGGCGTATCGCTCAAACGACGCGAGCCGTACGCCCTCGTACTCGCTGAAAAAAAAGAGGTAGGTGAGGAACAGGAATAGCAGATAGCCGACTGAGCCCAATGCGAGCGTGGAAAACAACACCGCCCGATCCAACATCACGCGTTTTTTCGACACGACCACGCAAACCGCGCTTAAGGCCAACAGCCAGCCAATGGCGCCGATCACAGAGACCAGCCACAGTATCTGCCACGCCCCGCCTTGCGCTAGGCCGAAAACCCCTACCACGGACCTTTCGATAAAGGTAGTCGCGGTTTTTCCGATTCGCTCCCACATCGGGTCCACAAATAATGAAGCCAGACTCGGAATTGCGTAGGAAGTGACAACCCCGATCTTCTTGGTGTACCAACCCCATGAACCAAATGCGGCGACTATGGCCAGAATGCCGGGCAGCGCATAGTAGCAGGCACGTTTCAACCTTCCCGCGCCTGCTGCATCGTTCTCTCTGATCAAACAACCCAAAAAGTACACGACGGCCACCAGCAGTGCGAGGATCAGACCGATCTGTTTCATCAGCACCAGCACGCCCAGACTCATCGCGACCAGGCACGCCCCCTTTGCCCCATTTCTCGTGGCTGCCAGGGATAGGCTGGCCGCGAACACCAACGCCAGCAAAGGATCCACATAGATATGCTTGAAGTCGAAGCCAAAAAAATACAGCAAGCCGCACGCCGCCCAAAAGGTCAACACCTCCACCAGTGAGCCCTTTTCGTGAAAGGCGCCGACAACGCAGGCCAATGCCGACAGCATGAATATGATCTGTGCGACAAGCACCGCTCTTTCCGACCAAGGATCGAGGAACGTCAAGTAATACTGAAAAAGCTGCTGCGCCGGAGGATAGGCCTTAAAGACGTCGACAAGCGGCGTGCCCTTCAAGTACAACGCATCTGTCGCATGGATGATTTTTATTCCCGCCCCCCAGAACGAAAATTCATCCCAACCGGTGAATCTGAAATCCGCAGAAACCTGTGCAGAGAAAATGAGAAAAGGAACCAGATAGAGGATCTGCCAATACTGCTTTAACTCAATACGCCTAAGTGCCGCCGGAATTACTCGGCCATACTTTACCGAGTAGAAAATCAGTAGCCCCAGGCCGGCAATCAGACTTACCGTGGCTCCGGCGCGGAGCCAGCCGACTATACCGAAGAGATATTGAAACAGGACAACTGCCAAAATGCTCGAAAATAAAGCAACCGGCAGCCTAACCCTGAAGAATGATGCGAAGAATAGCGACAGCCCCAGAAACGACAACAGTACAAGAATCACACCCACCCCCCAAAAGGCAATTGTCGGACATTACGACTTAATGGTCACAACAATCCCGAGAACTATCAGCATCACACCGAAGAAATATTGGGTCTGGAATCTTTCGCCAAATAGAAAATAGCTTCCAATGGGCACAATGACGAATGCCAACGCCATCAGGGGATAAACCTTTCCAAGATCAGCCTTGGCGAGAACATACACCCATAGAATGGTGGTCAACCCATACAGCACCAAGGCAATGAAAAAAACGAGAAAAGTCTTGAGATCGAACAATGAGCCGCTGCGTTGAAACGTCACAGCCCCAAATTTGAATAGCATTTGACCGACTGCAATCCCTACAACACAGATAACAGCAAGAAAATACGTCATTTCAGTTTTCTTTTTTGTAGCGGCCATGTCGGCACCGACGCAATATCATGCCCAATAAATGAAAGGAGGAATTGCACCCCAAGAATCACGGGGAGCGCCGCAAACATGACAGTTCCCGCCGGCGTCGGAATACCGGAACGAGCAGACTCTATCCAGTGCGCGATTCCGTAGCCCGCGCCAGATAAGAAACAAACCAGCCCAAGAGGCAATTCGATGGATGCGAGCGACATTCCGCGCAGATAGTAGTTATAGAATATTCTCTTTACGAAATTCCTCGCATGCTTGACAAGGAATTCGCCCAATATCTTTCCTATTTTTAGATTACTCACCTCATCCGCATATTTCGCCTCCATCGGAACATCAGCAACCACAGCGTTGAGCGTATTCAAGCGAAACAGCATATCCGTTTCAAAAAAATACCTCTTGCTGATTTTCTCGAATGGCAGGCACTTCGCAACTTTGGCGTGTATAGCGGTAAACCCATTGGTGGGATCGAAGATATTCCAGTATCCCGAGGAGAGTTTCGTCATGAAAGACAGGACAGCGTTGCCGAACAGGCGCATTTTCGGCATGGCACGGACGCTCTCAAGGTCGAAGAAGCGATTCCCCTTTGAATAGTCCGCATCTCCCGCCACAATGGGGGACAAGAACTCTGGCAGCAACCCGGGGTCCATCTGGCCATCGCCGTCTATCTTGACAATGATGTCCATGCCATCTGCGATCGCCGCACGATAGCCGGCCATGACAGCCCCACCGACGCCTTCGTTACGCTCGTTGTACAACACAACAATTCGGCTATCGTCGCAGTTCTCCTCGACGAACCGACCGGATCCATCCGGGCAGCAATCGTCCACCACATAGATGCGATGCACTTCATCGCCGATCGCGCCTATCACTTCGAGAACATGGCCCTTGACCTTGAACGACGGTATGACAACAGCTACCTTCGTCAAAGCAAGGCTGTACGCAGGGTCAGTAGCATTCACTAGAAATCTCCAGGCGAAGACAAGCGCCCCCACGGTGCTCTCCGACAAAGCACCGATTCCGGCAGTTTTTGATAATTTTCGTGGCGCGAGAGTTCGGCCTGTCCCACAGCGTTCGCCTGGAACATCCTATTTTTCCAGCACGAACCACAGGAGGAAAACCTCAAACTATATCAAAATGTGCCATCCAGTTCTCGCGGCAGCATGGGCGCCGGCGCGGCAATCGACGGCCATCTCATTCCTGCCGATTGCCGAACAAGCGTCGCCGCGAGAATTTTGGGATAGGGCCAGCGGTACGTACATTGCCACGCAAGCTTGGGGCAAACATGGAAAGGGTTGTCAGGCGCTCATCCGCTGAAGGGCTCCAGTATCGCGCTGTGGCAAGCGAAGCGCGATACCAGCCGCAAGCAGCAACAGTGTGCCCGCCGATCCAAAGGCCACCCAATGCGTGCCGAAGGTCTCGTAGGCCCAGCCGCCCAGCCATGAGCTGATCATGCCGCCGACCTGGTGGCCCAGGTAGACCAGTCCGTAAAGCACGCCCACCAGCCGCACGCCGTAGACGTCCGCAAGAATGGCCGACGACAAGGCGATGCTGCCGGCCCATGCAATGCCGCCCAGGGTGGCCGCGGCGTACAGCTCCCAATGCGCGCCCACCGCGACCAGCGCGAAGAAGCCCAGCCCGCGCACGAGGTAGATCGCAGCCAGGATGGCGCGCCGTTCGACTTGGTCGGACATGCGCCCCAGGACCAGGGTGCTGAAGATAGCGACCAGGCCGATCAGTCCTATGCCCAGCGAACTGGTGGTGGCGTCAAAGCCATGGTCCATCAGCATGGGCACGCCGTGCGTGCCCAGCAGGTTCATGCTGAAGCCACAGGCAAACAGGCCCAGCGCCACCTGCCAGAAAGGCAGCGAGTTCAGCGCCGCGCGCACATTGGGCGCAGGCCGCTTGGAGGCGGCTTTGGCCGGTCCCGCCTTATCGATGATCTGGTGCGGCAGCAGGTCGGTGTGCTCGGGCGCCTCATCTCGCATGACGAAGAGCGCCGCCGGCACCGTCAGCAGCGCGAACAGCACGGCAAAGGCCAGCAAGGTCTCCCGCCAGCCCACGGCCGAGATCGCGAAGGTCAGGGTCGGCGTCATCAGCGCAATGCCGGCCATGGAGCCCGTGGAAAGGAAGAACAGCGCCATGCCGCGCTGGCGCGTGAACCAGCGGCTGATCACGGGCGTCAGCGCCACCGGGCTGGTGAAGCCCAGGCCGATGGACAGCGCCACCCCGAAGGACAGCAGAAATTCGATGGGTCCGCGCGCGAAGACCGTCCAGATGATCGACAACACAACGATGGCGGTACCGGTCAGCAGCACGAAGCGGGTGCCGCGCGTGCCGACCAGATAACCCGCCAGCGGCATGGCCAGCCCATAACAGAGCATACCGAGCGCGACGATGCTGGACAGCGTGCTGCGCGTAAAGCCCAGGGATTCCGCGATGGGCAGGAAGAACGGCCCAACCCCCATGCGCAGACCGACGGTCAACAGGGTGAGTACCGTCGCAGCTCCTACGATATTCCAGCCGAAATACCAGCCGCCCGACTCTTGCTTCTCCACTTGTGCTTCTCCTCGATATCTTCTTGTGGCCGCTTTGCGCGCCCAGATTCACCGACGCCGCCAAAAAAGGCGCGGCGGGGGCAAGAAAAAAGAGGCGTGCACCGGCTTGTCGTCGTCGGCGGGCTAAAGCCGCCGGACGTGTCATATTACTCCCGGCTATATGCCTGCTCCGGTCGAAATCCGGGAATCTGTTCGGTGAGCGGTCACCGAAGCGCTGTATATTGCTCGCCATTTCGTAGCGCCCGAAGCAGACCGTGAAGTCCAAGACCTCGATGTTCGCCCTGTCCCGCCAGGAAATCGCCCTGGTGCTGGTCACCATGCTGTGGGGAAGCACCTTCCTCATCATCCACATCGCCATGCAGCACAGCGGGCCGCTGTTCTTCGTGGGCGTGCGCTTTACCATCGCCGGACTGATGGCGCTGCTGATGTTCCGCAAGCACATGGCGGCGATCACCCGCCAGGAGGTCGGCGCCGGCATCGCCATCGGCTGCGCCCTGTTCCTGGGCTACTTCCTGCAGACCTACGGCTTGCAGACCATCACCAGCAGCCAGTCCGCCTTCATCACGGCGATGTACGTGCCTATCGTGCCGCTGCTGCAATGGGCCGTGCTGAAGAAGCCGCCCGGCCTGATGAGCTGGGTGGGCGTGGCGCTGGCCTTCGCCGGGCTGATCCTGCTGGCGGGTCCGCAAGCAGGCGCCCTGAACTTCAGCGCGGGCGAAGCCGCGACGCTGGCCGGGGCTGCGGCGATTGCCGCCGAGATCATCCTGATCGGCCACTTTGCCAAGAAGGTCGACAGCCGCCGCGTCACCTTCGTGCAGTTGCTGACCGCCGGCCTGGTGTCGTTCGCGCTGATGCCCGTCATGGGCGAAGCCGTGCCCGAATTCTCCTGGCTGTGGGCGGGCGCCGCGATCGGCCTGGGGCTGGCCAGCGCCATCATCCAGCTCACCATGAACTGGGCGCAGAAGTCGGTGTCTCCCACCCGCGCCACCGTCATCTATGCGGGCGAGCCCGTGTGGGGCGGCATCGTGGGACGCCTGGCCGGTGACCGGCTGCCGGCGCTGGCGCTGGTGGGCGCGGGGCTGATCGTGGCCGGCGTGCTGGCGAGCGAAGCCAAGATTGGGCGCAAGAAGAAGCCGCAAGCCGCGACCCGGGGCGCGGAAGGCGCCGACTAGCGCGCCAGGCGCGCGATCAGGCCGGCCTGAGTGGGGTATAGCCGTTGCAGTTCGGCAGCGTCGGCCAACTCGAACTCGCTGAACTCGAAGCCCGGCGCCACCGTGCAACCGGCCAAGGCGTAAGCGTTCGGAACTGCCGGGTTGGCCAGTTCCGCCGCGAACCAGCTGCCGGCCGGCACAAGCGCCTGGAACGCGGCATCGGGGTCCGCCAGCGCATCGCCCAAGCGCAGGCAGCGGTAGCCGCCATCCGGCGCCAGCACATGGACATGCAACGCATTGCCCGCATGGAAATGCCAGAGTTCGTCGGACCGGATGCGGTGCCAGGTGGACCAGGCGCCGTCGCACAACAAGTAGTAAATGGCGGTGCTGGCCGAGCGGAGCGCGCCGTCGCCGCGCGTCACGGAGTCAGCGGCGCGATAGGTCTCGCGGTAGTAGCCGCCTTCCGGATGCGGCAACAGTTCCAGGCGGTGAATCAGATCGGCGGCGGATGCGGTCATGGCGGGACGGGCGCGTGAGGAATGGCGCCAGTCTAGAGCAAAGCCGCAAGTCCTAGGCGGCCTGCTCCAGGAACGCCTGCAAGGCAGGCACCGTATTCAGCACATGCTGGCGCATCGCCGCTTCGCAGCGCGCCGGGTCGCGGGTCTGCAGCGTGGCGATCAGTTCCTGGTGCGATTCGCGCACCCGCAGGACGCGGCCAGGCTGCGCCACCCACAGGCGCATATAGGGTTCGACGACGGAATGCAGTTCGGATATCTGGCGCAGCAGGCGCGGCTGCTGGCAGAAGCTGCACAGGTATTCGTGGAATTCGCGGTGCGCGGTGATCCAGTCCAGGGGTTCGCCCGGCCCCTGCTCCAGCTGCTCCAGCAGCAGGGACAAGCGGCGGATGTGCTCGGCGCCCATGTGCAGCACCGCGTTGCGCATGGCCAGGCCTTCCAGCACGGAGCGCATTTCGAACACTTCCAGCATTTCCTGCTGATTCAGGCCACGCACCACCGCGCCGCGGTTGGCGCGGATCTCGACCAGTCCTTCGGAAGCCAGACGGCGCAAGGCGCCGCGCACCGGCATGCGGCTGGTGCCGATCTCGGCCGCGACCACCTCGGGTACCAGGCGCTGGCCGGGCGCGTAGCGGCCCAGGCGGATTTCGCGCTGCAGGTGCAGGTACGCCTCGTCTTCGGCGCTGATCGCTGTCTTCTGGAATTGCAGCATTGGGGATCCAGGGTTAGGGCCAGTCAACACTAAAAGGAGCCTCGCACAGGCCCCACGAAGCCGCCATGATAGATAACCGCAAAAATAACACAAATTGGATCCAGTGATCCATGGATGCAAATCCTAATAGTCCTGGACCGCCTGCTTGCGTCTAATCCCTGCACGCACTCCATAACGCGATCAAGGGGAATTCATGAAGTTTCGTCTCATCCGGGCGCTGGCAGGCGCCGCCGCCGTCGCCTTCGCAAGCCAGGCCGGCGCCCAGGCGATCGACTGGCCGCAGCATCCGGTGCGCATCGTCGTGCCCTTCCAGGCCGGTTCCGCCACCGACCTGATTTCACGCCAGCTGGGCGCCGCGCTGTCGACGGAACTGGGCCAACCCTTCGTCGTCGAGGCTCGTCCGGGCGCCGCGGCCGCCATCGGCAGCGCCTCCGTCGCGCGCGCCACGCCCGACGGCTACACGCTGCTGATGGGCGGCCCCGCCGCCATCGTCACCAACCGCTTCCTGCAGAAGCGCCTGTCCTACGACCCCGACGCCTTTGCGCTGGTGTCGATGGTGGCCTACACGCCCAACATCCTCTTGGCCAACCCGTCGCAGCCGTTCAAGACCCTGCCGGAAATGGTGGCCTACGCGCGCGCCAACCCGGGCAAGCTGACCTATGCCTCGTTCGGCACCGGCACCACGTCTCACATGGCGGGCGAAATGCTCAAGTCCGTGGCCGGCATCGACATCCTGCACGTGCCGTACAAGGGCGCGGGCGAAGCCATCCCGGCGCTGCTCAGCGGCCAGGTGTCGATGTATTTCGACACCATCATGACCGGCCTGCCCCAGGCCAAGAGCGGCGCGCTGCTGGCGCTGGGCATGTCCAACGCCAAGCGCTCGGCGCTGGCGCCGGAGATCCCCACCATCGCGGAGCAAGGCTACGCGGGCTACGACATCGCGCCTTGGTATGGTCTGGTCGCCCCCGAAGGCACGCCCGCCCCGGTGCTCGACAAGCTCAACCGCGCCGTCAACAAAGTGCTTGCCGATCCGGCGCTGCGCAGTAAGCTCGCGGAAGCCGGCGCGGAGCCCCGTGGCGGCAGCCGCGAGGAATTCGCGGCTTTCATCAAGGCCGAAATCCCGCGCACCAAGCAGCTGATCGATCAGGCCGGCATCACGCCCCAGTAATCTTCATCACGAGTTCCCGCATCCATGTCTTTACCCTTCGATTGGTCTTTCCCCTATGCCTCCCGCAAAATGCCGGTCCTGGCCGCCAACGCGGTCGCGACCAGCCAGCCGCTGGCGGCGCAAGCCGGGCTGCGCATGCTGCTGGCCGGCGGCAATGCCGTGGACAGCGCCATCGCCACCGCCATCGCGCTGACGGTGGTCGAACCCGTCATGAACGGCATCGGCGGCGACATGTTCGCGCTGGTCTGGCATGACGGCCAACTGCACGGCCTGAACTCCAGCGGCTGCGCGCCCGCCGCGTGGACGCCGGAGTACTTCGCCGGACGCGACGCCATGCCCGGCACCGGCTGGGGCACGGTGACCGTGCCGGGCCAGGTCGCGGGCTGGAAGGCCTTGTCGGAACGCTTCGGCAAGCTGCCTTTCGCGCAGCTGTTCGAACCCGCCATCGCCTATGCCGAGGAAGGGTTCGCGGTATCGCCCACCATCGCCCGCCAATGGGCCACGCAGGCGCCCAAGCTGGCGCAGGAGCCGGGCTTCGCCGCCGCCTTCCTGCCTGAGGGACGCGCGCCGCAGGCCGGCGAATGGTGGCGCTTTCCCGCGCAAGGCAAGACGCTGCGCGCCATCGCCGAAAGCGGCGGCGAGAGCTTCTACCGCGGTGAACTCGCCCAGAAGATTGCCGATTTCGCCAGCCAGACCGGCGGCGCGCTCAGCGCCCAGGACCTGGCCGAACACCGCCCCGAATGGGTCGCGCCGATCTCGCAATCGTTCCGCGGCTACGAGCTGCACGAGATTCCGCCCAGCGGCCAGGGCATCTCGGCGCTGATGGCGCTGGGCATGTTGGAGCAGTTCGACCTGGAAAGCATGGGCCGCGACAGCGCGGACTACTACCACGTCAGCATCGAAGCGATGAAGCTGGCTTTCGCCGACCTGCACCACCACGTCGCCGATCCGCGTCATATGCGCACCAGCGCTGCCGCCCTGCTGGACCGCTCCTACCTGGCCGAACGCGCACGCCAGATCTCCATGGATCGGGCCAGCGTGCCGGTCGCAGGCACGCCCGCCACCGGCGGCACCGTGTACCTGACCGCGGCCGACGCCAACGGCACCATGGTGTCCTTCATCCAGTCCAACTACCACGGCTTCGGTTCCGGCGTGGTGGTGCCGGATACGGGCATCAGCCTGCATAACCGCGGCCTGAACTTCGTGCTCACGCCCGGCCATGCCAACCAGGTCGCGCCGCGCAAGAAGCCGATGCACACCATCATCCCCGCGTTCGTCACGCGCGGCGGCCAGCCGCTGATGTCGTTCGGCGTCATGGGTGGGTCGATGCAGGCCCAGGGCCATCTGCAGATGATCACGCGCCTGGCGGCGTTCGGCCAGAATCCGCAGGCCATGAGCGACGCGCCGCGCTTCCGCGTGGAAAAGGGGCCGGTGGTCAACGTGGAATCGCACTTGCCCGCGGACGTGGTCGACGCATTGCGCGCGCGCGGCCACAACGTCGCGGTGGCTCCTGCGGACAGCCTGGAGTTCGGCTCGGCGCAGCTGATCTGCCGCCTGCCGCAAGGCGGCTACGTGGCCGCTTCGGACTCGCGCCGCGACGGCCAGGCCGTGGGCTTCTGAGCCCGCATCGGCCAGGCGCCCGGCCTGGCCGGGCCCGACGCGCCGAGCATCGCCGCCGCTGCCGGCGGCGATGCGCATTTCGGACTATCGGATCACGCGGCGCAGACGGTCTGCCAGCGTGATCGTCCAGGCCTGCACGCCCTAGGGCGGCGCTTGCGGCCCCGCGATCAGCAAGACATAGCGCCGGCTCGAGTAGACGGGCTCCAACACCATGCCCAGTTGCTCGCGCACTCGCGGCAGGTCCGCTTTTTCCACCGCCAGAAAGGCCCTGCCGCTCTCCCGGGGCAACACAGTCGCCACGCTGTCCAACGGCACCAATCCGGCCTGCCCGCGCGAGTAGTAGCGCGCCGAAAACGGCAGGCTGTCGACGAAGTAGAGCTTTTCGATGGACGCCATCAACGCATCCGCCCTGGCGACCAACTGCTTTTCCGTTTTGAGCCGTTCCGGGTTGGCCTGCAGCATGGCGCAGAAGACGATCACCGCAACCGGGGCCAGCGCCATGCAGGCCAGCGCGGCACGGCCCGGCGCAGAAGCGCGGGCGCGGCTCAGGCATACGCCTATCGCCAGGGCCAGCGGCGGCAAGGCCGGCATCACGTAGGTCCACAGGATGTTGCCCGACAAGGTGAAGAAGACCGGCGTGGCTGCGCCCCAGGCCAGCAGATAGGTCCAGCGCGGACGGCGCAGCCATCTCCTGGCCTGCGCCGCGGTCCCGCAGCCCCGCCAGCGGCGCGCAAGCAGCCAGACGCCGAACAGCCCCCAAGGCAGCGATGCCACGACGCCGTCCAGCCAGATGGCGCCATAGGGCCGGCGGTGCGCTGAACCGTAGAGGTCCCCGCTCCAGCCCGCATCGACGAAGCGCAGGAAGTGTTCGCCGACGATGAAGTACTGGAGGAAGCCCGGCGTCTTGATTTCCGCCGCCACGTACCAGGGCAGGACCAGGACAGCCAGCATGATGGCGCCCGCCACCCACGGCAGGCGCCGCAGGTCGGCCCTGGCGGTCCCCTGCCACAGCATCCACGGCACGATGGCGCCCGCCACCAGCACTGCGGCCAGCGGGCCCTTGGACAAGAGGCCGATGGTCAGCCCCAGGAAGAAACCGTAGCGCCATAACCCCGCCGCGGGCCCGCGCGACAGGATGAATGACGCCATGCTGAGCGTGACGCCCAAGGCCAGGAACGGATCGGTCAACACCGCCCCGGCCGCGACCATGGGCAGGAACATGGAGGCGTACACCAGCACGGCCCATCTGGCGGCCTGCGCCGTGTACAGGCGGCGGCCCAGCGCATAAAGAATGGCGAGCGTCGCCGCCGTGGCCAGCAGTGACGGGAACCGGATGCTGAATTCGCTCAGGCCCAGCAGCCGGATCGACAGCGCCTCGGCCCAGAATCCCAGCGGGGGCTTGCCCCAGAACGGCACGCCCGGCGCGAACCAGGGCGTGATCCAGTCGCCGCTTTCCGCCATCAGCCTGGCGATCTCCGCGTAGCGCGGCTCGGACGTGTCGGCGAATGGCACCAGGACCATCGCCAGCAGGCGCACGCCCAATATCGCCGCCAGGCCGGCGGCCACCGCCCGGGCGCTCAGCTGCAAGCTGCATCCCTCCCATAGCCCGACGCCGTCACGCCCGCGGAACCGCTGTGCTGGACGTCGCGCACCAGATAGACCGGCCGCTGCTTGCTTTCCAGGTAGGTCTTGCCCACATACTCGCCCAGCAGGCCGATGGTGATGAGCTGCACGCCGCCCATGAAGGTCATCATCGCCATCAGCGAGGGATAGCCCGCAACGTCATCGCCGAATATCAAGGTCTTGAAGATGATGCCGGCGCCGAATACGGCGCCACCCAGGGCCGCGACCGCGCCCAATCCCGTCGCCCAGCGCAAGGGCGCGGTGGAAAACGAAGTGATGCCTTCCATCGCCAGGCGGAACAGCGCCAGGTAGCTCCATTTGGTGGTGCCGGCGGCGCGCGGCTCGCGGTCGTAGTCGATGATGCGGGTCGGCATGCCCACCCAGGCATACAGCCCCTTCATGTAGCGGCAGCGTTCGGGCAGCTGCATCAGCGCCGTCACGGCGCGCCGGCTCATCAGCCGGAAATCGCCGGTATCGGGCGGGATCGCAGCCTTGCTCAGGCGGCTCAGCAGGCGGTAGTAGGCGTAGGCGGAGAACCGCTTGAAGGCGCTCTCGCCCGCGCGGCTGCGCCGCCGCATGCTGACGACGTCCGCGCCCTCCTGCCAGGCGCGGACCATCTCGGGGATGACCTCGGGCGGATCTTGCAGATCGGCGTCCAGCACGATGACCGCGGCGCCGGCCGCATGCTCTATCCCCGCCGTCATCGCGGCCTCCTTGCCGAAGTTCCGGCTCAGCCGGACCAGCTTGATGCCGCGCTCCTCGCGCAGCAAGGCCTGCAGGTATTCGGCGCTGCCGTCGCTGCTGCCGTCGTCCACGAATACGATTTCGTACGGCAGCCCCAGCGCCTTCAACACCCGCCGCAGGCGCTCGTGGCAGGCCGGCAGCACCTCCCTCTCGTTGAGGAAGGGAATGATGACGGACAGCTGTATCGGGCTGATTGCGCCCAGCACAGCGATATCGATATCGGGTCTGGCATTCATCGGATCGCCTCTCTGTCGGGCCTAGTCCCGGGCAAGCGCCGGTTTCGACAGTTCAAGTTCGTCGGCGTCGTCATTCCTGTGCGCCAGGCGGTACAGGGCCGGCAGCACCAGCAGCGTGAGGATGGTGGAAGAAATGATGCCGCCGATCACCACCGTGGCCAGCGGGCGCTGCACTTCGGCGCCCGTGCCGGTGGCGATCGCCATCGGCACGAAGCCCAGCGAGGCCACCAGCGCCGTCATCAACACCGGGCGCAGGCGCGTCAGCGCGCCGATGCGCACGGCCTCGGCCACCGACTTGCCCTCTTCGCGCAGGCTGCTGATGAACGACAGCATGACCAGGCCGTTCAGCACCGCCACTCCGCACAGCGCGATGAAGCCCACCGCCGCGGTGATGGAAAGCGGAATGCCGCGCAGCCACAAGGAGATCACGCCGCCGGTCAGCGCAAAGGGAATGCCGGTGAACACCAGCAGCCCGTCCTTGACGTTGCCGAACATGGCGAACAGCAGGGCGAATACCAGCAGCAGCGCCGCCGGCACCACGATCTGCAGGCGCTTCGCCGCGGATTGCAGCTGCTCGAACGTGCCGCCCCAGGACGTCCAGTAACCCGCAGGCACCTGCACCTTTTCGCCTATGGCCGCAGTGGCCTCGGAGACGAACGAGCCCAGGTCGCGGCCCCGCACGTTGGCGCTGACCACGATGCGGCGCTTGCCGTCCTCGCGCGAAATCTGGTTGGGACCCGGCGCCAGGTCGAAGGTGGCGACCTCGCTCAGCGGGATGTAGGCCGCCTGCGCCTGGCCTTCCTGCCTGGGCAGGGCGACAGGCAGCTTCTTCAGCGCCGCCAGGTTCTCGCGCACGGCTTCGGGCAGGCGCACCACGATGTCGAAGCGCCGGTCGCCCTGGAAGAAGGTTCCCGCCTCGCGGCCGCCCACCGCAATGGCCAGGGTGTCCTGCACGTCCGCCATGCTCAAGCCGTAGCGCGCCGCGCGTGCCCGGTCGATGTTGACCGTGAGCATGGGCAGGCCGGTGGTCTGCTCCACCTTCACTTCCGAGGCGCCCGGTATGGTCTGCAGGACCTCGGCAATCTCGGCCGCCGTGCGGTTCAGCACGTCGTTGTCGTCGCCGAACACTTTCACCGCCACATCGCTGCGCACGCCCGAGATCAGCTCGTTGAAGCGCAGCTGGATGGGCTGGGAGAACTCATAGTTGTTGCCGGGGACTTTGTTGGCTTCCTCCTGGATCGCCGCCAGCAATTCGGCGCGGGTCTTCCTGGGGCTGGGCCACTGGTCGATAGGCTTGAGCATGATGTAGCCGTCGGAAATGCTGGGCGGCATGGCATCGGACGCGATCTCCGCCGTGCCGGTACGGGCGAATACGCGCTCGATCTCCGGAAACTTCTGCTTCAGCCGGGTCTCCAGCTGCTTCTGCATCTCGACCGACTGCGTCAGGCTGGTGCCCGGGATCCGCAGCGCCTGGATCGCCATGTCGCCTTCGTTCAGGTTGGGGATGAACTCGCTGCCCATGCGCGCCGCCAGCACGCCGCTCAACACCACGAAGACGGTCGCGCCGGCCAGGATCAGCGGCGTGCGGCGCAGCGCGATTTCAAGCAAGGGCTCGTAGCGACGCTTGGCCCAAGCCATCAGGCGATTCTCTTTTTCAGAGACGTTGTTGCCCATGAACAGCGCCACCGCCGCGGGCACGAAGGTCACGGACAGGATCATCGCCCCCAGCAACGCCAGCACCACGGTCAGGGCCATGGGATGGAACATGCGCCCTTCCACCCCGCTGAGCGCGAAGATGGGCAGGTACACCACCATGATGATCAACTGGCCGAACAGCAGCGGCCGCCGCGCCTCGCGCGCTGCCGCGAAGACCTCGTGGAAGCGTTCGCTGCGCGTCAGCGGCCTGCCATGGTGCGCCCGCGCATGGCTCAGGCGCCGCACGCAGTTCTCCACGATGACCACCGCGCCGTCGACGATGATGCCGAAGTCCAGCGCGCCCAGGCTCATCAGGTTGGCGCTGACCTTGTAGGTCACCATGCCGGTGAAGGTGAACAGCATGGACAGCGGGATGATCATGGCGGTGATCAGCGCCGCGCGGATGTTCCCCAGGAACACGAACAGGATGACGATGACCAGCGCCGCGCCTTCCAGCAAGTTCTTCTTGACCGTAGCGATGGCCTTGTCGATCAGGTTGGTGCGGTCGTAGACCGTCACGGCCTGTACGCCGGCCGGCAGCGATTTGTTGATGGCTTCCAGTTTGACGGAAACGGCCTGCGACACCGCGCGGCTGTTCTCCCCTATCAGCATGAACACCGTGCCCAGCACCACTTCCTCGCCGTTGCTGGTCGCCGCGCCCGTGCGCAGCTCGCGCCCGATGGACACCTCGGCCACGTCACGTATGCGGATCGCCTGGCCTTCTACTGTCGCCAATACCACGTCGCGGATGTCGTCCATGGACTTGACCTGCCCGGGCGCCCGGATCAGGTACTGCTCGCCCTTGCGCTCGATGTAGCCTGCGCCGATATTGGCGTTGTTCCGTTCCAGCGCGGTCATGATGTCGGTCAGCGCCAGCCCGTAGGAGGCCAGTTTCTCGGTGCTGGGCGCCACCTGGTATTCCTTGGCGTAGCCCCCAATGGCGTTGATCTCGGTGACGCCTGGGATGTTGCGCAGCTGCGGCTTGATGATCCAGTCCTGGATCTCGCGCAAGTCCATGGGGGTGTAGGGCGTGCCGTCCGGCTTGCGGGCGTCGTCCCGAGCCTCCACCGTCCATAGATAGATCTCGCCCAGGCCCGAGGAGATCGGCCCCATCATGGGCGTCACGCCCTCGGGCAGGTTCTCCTTCGCTTCCTGCAGGCGCTGGTTCACCAATTGGCGGGCGAAGTAGATGTCAGTGCCGTCCTTGAAGATGACGGTCACCTGCGACAGGCCATAGCGCGACAGCGAACGCGTCTGCTGCAGCCCCGGCAGGCCGGCCATCACCGTCTCGATCGGATAGGTGACACGCTGCTCGGTCTCCAGCGGCGAATAGCCTGGCGCACCGGCATTGATCTGGACCTGCACATTGGTGATGTCCGGCACCGCATCGATGGCGAGCCGGGAATAGTTGTAGACGCCGATGGCGGCCATGCCCAGGGTGACGAACAGCACCAGCCAGCGTTGTTCGATGGCGAAACGGATCAAGCGTTCAAACATGTTCCGCCTCGTCTCAGTGCGCGTGCTCGGCGCCGGCCTTGCCCAGCTCCGACTTGAGGACAAAAGTGTTTTCGACCGCATAGCGCGTGCCGGGCGCAAGTCCCGACAGCACCTCGACCCGGTCGTCCGAAGCCTTGCCCAGTTTCACCGGCTGCACCAGAAAGCCGCCCGGCACCTCCACGAACACGGTGGGCTCGTTGTCGACGGTCTGGACCGCGTCGGCCGCCACCGTTACCGCGGCGTCGGACATCCGGGTCACCACGTCGACCGAGACAAACAGCCCGGGACGCCAGGCCATGTCCGGATTCTCCAGCGTGACCCGCGCGGTAGCCGTACGCGTCTGCTGCCCCAGCAGAGATCCTATATATGAAACCGTGCCTTCCGCCTTGCCGGCAAACGCCGCAGAGCTCACGCTGGCCGCTTCGCCCACGCGCACGTCCTGCAGGTCCTTGGGCGCGATCACGAATTCAGCCCATACCGTGCGCAGGTCCGACAAGGTGAAGATGCTGGCGTTGTCCGGCAGCGCTTCGCCCAGCGCGATGTGCTTTTCCACCACCACGCCGTCGAAGGGCGCGCGGATCTCCAGGCTGCCCAGGTCCTTGGAGCGCGGCTCGGCGCCCACCGTCCGCAGCTTCTGCTCGGCGTTCTGCACGGCGATATCGGCCTCCTGCAGCGCGGTGCGCGCCGCCTGGTAGTCCTGCTCGGCGGACACCTTTTCCTGCCACAGGCGCAGTTCGCGCCTGTGGGTCTGGGCGGCAAGATCGCGCCGCTTGGCCGCGGCCAACCATTCGCTGCGCAGCTCGGACAGCGCCGAGCTGGACAAGGTGGCCAGCAGCTCGCCCTTTTTGACCTGCTGGCCCAGGTCCGCCGACACGCTTTGCACCACGCCGGCCATGCGCGGCACCACGTGCGCGGTGCGGTCCGCGTTGAATTTGATTTCGCCCGGAAACTGGACGGATGTCGCCAGCGCCGCAGGCGCGGCGGCTTCGGACTTGATGCCGGCCACCGCGATCTGCTCGGGCGTCAGCGCGATTTTTTCCTGTTCCTTCGGCGCCTCCGCGCCTTGTTCGGTCTCGGCGTGTCCGTGTTCCGCTTCGCCCGCCGCCAGCACGGGGTGCACGGGCGCCAGCAGCAGCGCCGCGCACAGGCCGGCCGCCGTCCACATCATGGGGTGTTGCTTGTTTTTGTGTTTTGCCATTTCTTATGCTCGTTTCAACGTCCGAGAATGCGGTCGATATCCGCGGAAGCCTGGTACACGGATGCCAGCACCGTCAGGTAGGCGATGTTTCCGTCGGACAGGGTGCGCTGCGCGTCCAGCACTTCCAGGAAGCCGAACTTCCCTGCTTCGAAGCCCTTGCGCGCGGCGTCATAGGCCTGGGTGGCGCCCGGCAGCACTGCGGTCCGGTACTCGCGCGCGGAGCCCACCGCCAGATCGAACCGGGTCACGGCCTGCAGCAGTTCCCCCATCAGGCCGGATTCCAGCTCGCGGAATTGGTCCTGCGCCTTGTAGGCCTGCATGGTGGCGGCGTAGACATTGCCCTGGTTGCGGTCGAAGATCGGCAAGGGAATGGAAACGCCAAGCTGGGCCTTGTTGCGGCCTGCCTCGTTATCGCGGGCCACGCCCGCGCTCAAGGTGATGTCCGGATAGCGCTTGCTCTTCTCCACCTCCAGCTGCGCCTGCCCCAGGTCGACGGCGAGCTTGCCGCCCTGCATCCTGGGCGTTGCGGCCAGGCCAGCGCGCAGTTCGTCGATGGACGCCCGCTCCGGCAACGTTTTTAGATCCCCACCCACGCTGGCGAAGCCAGGCTCCGCTTCGCCCCAGAGCAGGCCGAGCTTGCGGCGCGCGCCCAGCAATGCCGCCTCGGCGCCGCGCGCCTCGATGCGCGCATTGGCCAGCGCGACCTGGGCCTTGCTGCCTTCCAGCGGTGGCGCCTTGCCCGCGGCCACGCGCCTCTCGGCCAGCCGCAAGGCGCCACTGGCGATGTCCACGGTGCCGCGCGTCACACGCACGGATTCCTGTGCCACCGCCACGTCGAAGAAAGCCGCGATGACCGCCGCCCGCAGGCCGGCCCGCGTGCCCGCCACGTCCTGGCGTGCCATGTCCCGGGACAGGCCTGCCGCCTTGACCCGCGCGGCGCGCTTGCCTCCCGTCTCCAGCGGCATGTTCAACATGGTGGTGGTGGTGCGCGTGGCCGATTTCGTATCGTCCACGCTGACGTCGATGGAAGGGTTGGGCAGCAGGCCCGCCTGCGTCAGCAGGCCTTCGGTCGCCGCGGCCTCATTCTTTGCTGCGGCGAATCCGGGATTGCGTTCCAGCGCGGCGGCCAGGGCGTTCTCCAGCGTCAGCACGGCGCCTGTCTGGCTCTGCTCCATGGACACGGGAGCGCGGACCGCGCCTGCGTCCTGGGCGGACGCGGACGCGGCAATCATCAGGGCCGCCAGGGTCAGCGGCAAGGCAGATACATGCATGGTTCAACCAAGGAAGGTGCGAGCCGGCAATGTATCCAGACGGGCGCGTCAATCGACCGACAGAAAAATGACATTTCCGTAAGGTTCTCGGGCCTTACAAAAACGTAATCAGGGAGTTCGGGAATTGACGGACATCGGTCCGTAGAGTGTCACCGTCGCTACACAAACAGCGTGTATGCGCCTGACGGAACACCGCTACCGGCGCCACGCTCAACCTGGGAGATATCCATGAAGATCAAAACCGTCGCCGCCGCCCTCGCCCTGGGTTCCGCGTTGGCCCTTCCCTTTGCCGCCAGCGCCTCCAGCACCTGGCACCAGACCAATACGGAAATCGGCTACGCCATCGCGCCGGACCACGCCACCGCCGGCAAGACACGCGAAGAAGTGAAAGCCGAGCTGGCCGTGGCCAAGTCCGACCCGAAGCAGTGGTTCCTGACCAATCTGAACGCCGCCAAGCCGGGCTGGGTCAGGCAAGGCACCTCCCGCACCCGCGCGGACGCCATGGCGGAAATCGAGGCCATGACGCCGGCCGAACGCGCCCGCCTGGACGCGATCTACACCCCGGGCTGAACCGCCGGCCCCGTGGCGGACGCGTCTCGCGTGCCTGCCGGCGCTGCGCAGGGCGGCTGGGCCGCCCTGTTTGCGTTTCTTTCCCCGCCACGATTCCGCCTAGAATAGGACGCAGGATCCGAGGACTTCCGCGCACTCTTTTTATTCCGCTGATATGAAAGTACTCGTAATCGAAGACGAAAAAAAACTCGCCGAGTACTTGCGGCGAGCGCTGACTGAACACAATTACGTGGTCGACGTGGCCCTGGACGGCGTCACTGGCCTTCATCTGGTCCGTGAAAGCCAATACGACCTGGTCCTGCTGGACGTGATGCTGCCGGCCATGGACGGCTTTTCCGTGCTGGCCGAGATCCGCAAGAGCAGCCGCGTCCCCGTCCTGATGCTGACCGCGCGCGACAAGCTCGAAGACCGGGTCAAGGGCCTGCGCGACGGCGCCGACGACTACCTGGCCAAGCCTTTCGCCTTGTCGGAGCTGCTGGCCCGCGTGCTGGCGCTGGGCCGGCGCAGCGGCCACGGCCAGACCGAAACCATCGGCCAGAACGTGCTGCGCATCGACGGGCTGGAGCTGGACCTGCTGCGCCGACGCGCCAGCCGCGACGGCGTGCGGCTGGACCTGACCGCCAAGGAATTCACCTTGCTGGCGCTGCTGATGCGCAAGCAGGGAGAAGTCCTGTCGCGGCTGGAGCTGGCCGAACAGGTGTGGGACATCAACTTCAACAGCAACACCAACGTGGTCGAGGTCGCGATCCGCCGCCTGCGCGGCAAGGTCGACGAACCCTTCGACAAGAAGCTGTTGCATACCGTGCGCGGCATGGGCTACGTGCTGGAACCGCGGAGCGACTGATGTCCGGGCAGCGCCCCAAATCGCTGCATCGCTGGCTGTCGCGCTGGCTGGCGATCCAGACCTTCATCGCACTTGGCCTGGTCTGCGTCGCGGTCTATTACGCGACCAACCTGAACCTGGCCAGCCGCCAGGAAGCCCTGCTGCAACAGAAGGTCGAAGTCGTGCGACACCTGGTCGAGGAAAACGCCGCCAGCCAGGACTCGACCCGCCTGCGCCACAAGCTGAGCGACTTCTTCTATGGCCGTCCGGATTTCTCGCTGGTGCTGGAAATTGACGGCGAAAAGGTTTACTACGGCAGCCCTATCGCCGGCGACAACGATTTCCACCATGAGCGGCGCATCGCCTTCACGCTGCCCTATCCCGGCGCGCCCGGCGACGCCATGAACGCGGAACTGGTGCTGGACATATCCAGCGACATCCTGCTGCGCAAGGCGCTGGCTTGGACCCTGTTTGCCTGCGCCCTGGCGGGCGCCATCGTCGTGGCGGCGGTGGGCACGCTGCTGGTGCGCCGCGGGCTGGCGCCGCTGGACGCGCTGGGCAAGCAGGCGGCGCAGCTGTCTCCGGACCGCATCGGCGAACGGCTCGACGAAAGCGGCCAGCCCTGCGAGATCCGGCCGCTGGTGCGCCAGTTCAACGCCGTGCTCCAACGGCTTGAGCGCGCCTACGTGCAGATGGAAGGATTCAACGCCGACGTCGCCCACGAGATGCGCACGCCGCTGGCGACCCTGATCGGCGAGACCGAGCTGGCGCTGAGCACGCGCCCATCGCCGCAAGCGCTGCTGGAAACGCTGGGCTCCAATCTGGAGGAACTGCAACGCCTCTCCAGCATCGTCAACGACATGCTGTTCCTGTCGCAAGCCGACCGCGGCGCGCAGGCCCGAGGCAGCTGGCAGGACAGCCTGTCCGCCATCGTCCAGGAGGTCACGCAGTATCACGAGGCCGAAGCCCTGGACGCCGGAGTCGATATCGCCGTGGTGGGCGATGCGCCGGCCCAGGTCGACCGGACGCTATTTCAGCGCGCCGTGTCCAACCTGGTCTCGAACGCCGTGCGCTATGCCGCCCCGGGCAGCGTGATCGAAGTCGAGATCGCGCGCGGCGCCCCCGAAGAAATCCTGATATCCGTGCGCAACCAGGGTGAGCCGATACCGGAAGAGCATCTGCCGCGGCTTTTCTACCGCTTCTACCGCAGCGACACCTCGCGCGAGTTCGACGCCAACCACCATGGGCTGGGGCTGGCCATCGTCGCCGCCATCGCCCGCATGCACGGCGGCCGCAGCTACGCCAGATCGGCGAACCGGACCACGACCATAGGCTTCAGCATCGTGGCGGCGGACATTACAGAAAGCTAATCCGCCTGTCCGGATTCTGTCCGCGCCCGCTCCCTAGAATTTCTCCATGCCGCTTGAAGACCGGCCGCTACAGCGGCTTTCAAGGGCGCCGGCCTCAGGGAGGCCATCTGCCTCCCCTGGATTGTTGAGATTGCCGGACCACGTTCCATGGAGAAATTATGAATCGTCTGACCCTGTTGATCCTTGCCATTTCCGTTGCCGCTGCGGCCCCGGCTGTCCAGGCCGAGCCGAAGACCCGCGAACAGGTCAGGCTCGAGCTCGAGCAGGCGAAGAACGCCGGCCAGGTCACGTACGGCGAGCTGGACTATCCGCCCGCCATCGCGCCCGCCCAAACCGGCAAGACCAGCGCCCAAGTCGCCGACGAGCTGCAACGCGCCAAGGCCGCCGGCCTGGTCACCTACGGCGAGCTGGACTACCCGCCGTCCCGGCCCGCCACCACATCCAAGACGCGCGCGGAAGTCCGCGCCGACCTGAACCTGTGGAAGCGCTCGGGCATGGCGGACCTCTATCGCGGGTCACAAGGGCCTGACGTGTTCAGTCTGAAGTACCGCCAGCGCTATGCGGAGTATGTCAGGATGCGTACGGGCGCGGAGTATCGGCAGCAGTTGGAGATCGAGAACGGCAGGCAGTAAGTGCTGCCCGAAGCGCGATTCGGCATAAGTTCAGGAGCGTCCGCCTCCTCAGTCCTCTTCGACGAACGCCTCCTCGCGCTTCTTGCGGATGTTCGGCAAGGCAACCAGCACCACCAGCACTAGCGCCGCGCCCAGCAGGGATGCGGACAGCGGCCGCTCCACGAAAGTCGTGAAATCGCCGCGCGACAGCAGCAGGGCGCGGCGGAAGTTTTCTTCCATCATGGGGCCGAGCACCAGGCCAAGCAGCAAGGGTGCGCCCTCGCAGCGCAGCTTGCTCCAGATGTAGCCGACGACGCCGAAGAAGGCCGTCATGTACAGATCGAAGGTGTTGTAGTTGAGCGAGTAGACCCCGATCGTGCAGAACACCAGGATCGCGGGGAACAGGACGCGATAGGGAACCTTGAGCAGCTTGACCCAGAGCCCGACCAGCGGCAGGTTGAGTATCACCAGCATCAGGTTGCCGATCCACATCGACGCGATCAGGCCCCAGAACAGCTCGGGATGGCTGGTCATTACCTGGGGGCCGGGCTGGATGTTGTGGATGGTCATCGCGCCCACCATCAACGCCATTACCGCATTGCCCGGAATGCCCAGCGTCAGCAGCGGGATGAAGGACGCCTGCGCGCCCGCGTTATTGGCCGATTCCGGCCCGGCCAGTCCGGCCGGGTGGCCTTTGCCGAAACGCCCGGGTTCCTTGGACAGCTTCTTTTCCAGCGTGTAGGAAGCAAAGGCCGACAGCACCGAGCCGCCCCCGGGCAGGATGCCCAACATCGATCCCACCGCCGTGCCGCGCACGATCGCAGGCGCCGCCTCGCGGATCTCCTGCCGGTTGGGATACAGCGAGCCTACCTTGTCCGTGATCTCGACCCGCTTGTCCTTCAGTTCCAGGTTGTTCATGATCTCGGCAAAGCCGAACACGCCCATCGCCACGATCGCGAAATTGATGCCGTCCTGCAGTTCAGGAATGCCGAAGTCGTAGCGGGCCACGCCGGAATTGACGTCGGTGCCGACCAGGCCGAGCAGCAGGCCCAGCAGGATCATGCAGATCGCCTTGACCAGCGAACCGGAGGCCAGCACCACCGCCCCCACCAGGCCCAGCGTCATCAGCGAGAAGTACTCGGCCGGCCCGAACTTGAACGCGACCTCGGCCAGCGGCGGCGCGAATGCCGCGATCAGCATGGTGGCCACCGATCCCGCAAAGAAAGAGCCGATGGCGGCGAGCGACAGCGCGGCGCCGCCGCGACCGTTGCGGGCCATCTGGTGGCCGTCGAGAACCGTGACGACGGCTGACGTCTCGCCTGGCAGGTTGACCAGTATGGCGGTGGTCGAGCCGCCGTACTGCGTACCGTAATAGATGCCAGCCAGCATGATCAGCCCCGCGACGGGCGGCAGCACATAAGTGATCGGCAGCAGCATCGCAATGGTGGGCACGGGTCCCAGGCCGGGCAGCACCCCCACCAGCGTGCCCAGCACGCATCCCAACAGCGCATACAGCAGGTTTTCCGGCGTAAACGCCACGGAGAACCCCAGCATGAGGTTATCGACAAGTTCCATCCCCGCTCCTTGGAGTTTTTATCGTGATACGAAAATAGATCGTAGTACGATATAAAACACCAAGAAACCCGGGTTTTTACGGACTGGGGAAGCGCAGCTGAAGAATGGCGGGCGCGCTGCCAATTTGCGCAACCCGCTCGCTACGGTGCAGTGCCGGGGCCATGCCGCTGACGCGGCAAGGCTTCACATCGGCTTGAGATCGACCTCTTTGGCGATCTTGCCAAAGGTTTCCAGGTCGCTCTTCACGCGGGCGGTGGTTTCAGCCGGCGTGGACACGCGCGGGATCATTGCCAGGTCCAGCAGGCGCTGCTTCATTTCCGGCTTGGCGAACTCGCGCGCCAGGGCCTGCTGGATCTTGTCGACAATCTCGTCCGGCGTGCCCTTGGGCGCGGCCAGGCCGAACCAGGCGACCGCGGAGAATCCCGGCAGGCCGGCCTCGGGCGCGGTGGGCACGTCGGGCAGGGCCGCCACGCGTTCCGGGTTGGTGACGAACAAGGGCCGCACCTTGCCGGCCTTGATGAAGGGCGTCTGCACGCCGGTGTTGTCGAGCACCGCGTCGATGTGGCCGCCCAGCAGATCGTTCATGGCCGGACTGCTGCCCTTGTAGGGCACGATGTTGACCTGCATGCCGGCGGCGCGGGCGAACATGAGCTGGGTCAGATGCTGCTGCGTGCCCAGGCCGGCGTTGCCGAAGGTGATCTTGTTGGGATTCTTGCGGCCGTAGTCGATGAATTCCTGCAGGTTCTTGGCAGGGAATTCATTGTTCGTGACCACCACGAAAGGCAGGTCGACCAGCACCGTGATCTGCTTGAAGTCTTCCAGCGGCTTGTAGCGCAGCTTGTAGACATAAGGATTGACGGCCATGGTGCCGCTGGCGGTCAACGCCAGCGTGTAGCCGTCCGGCTCGGCGCGCGAGACGAACTCGGTACCCAGCACGCCGCCCGCGCCCGGCTTGGCCTCGACAATGGCCGGCTTGCCCAGTTCGGCCTGCAAGGCCTGCGCCGCGAAGCGCGCCAGCATGTCGGCCGACCCGCCGGTCGCGTACGGCAGGACGATCGTGATCGGCTTGCTGGGATAGGCGTCCGCGGCCATCGCGGGCGCGGCGATCCCGGCCGCCAGACAGGCAGCGGCCAGAGTTTTCAGATGCTTGACCATCAATGATTTCCCCTCGTGGTGTAACGACTGCGCTTGCACCCGGGGAAGATTAAGCGGTCCCGTGTTATATGGCTAATCAACAATTAAAATAGATCTCTATCACCAACGTTGATAATCACCCGGGACCGCCATGCTGACCTCGATGGACCTGAACCTGCTGCGCATCTTCGACGCGGTCATGACCGAACGCAACGTCACGCGCGCGGCCTCCGCCCTGCATATGACGCAGCCCGCGGTCAGCAATGCCATCAACCGGCTGCGGCTGACCTTGAAGGATCCGCTGTTCGTGAAGATCCAGGGCGGCGTACTGCCCACGCAGCGCGCCGAACTCCTGTGGCCCCCGATCCGCGACGCGCTGGCCCGCATTGCCGACACGCTGGAACGCAACGACTTCGATCCGGCGCGCTCCGAGGCCGTGTTCCGCATGGCCATGTCCGACTACGTGGCGGACCAGGTCATCCGCCCGCTGTTCGTGGAACAGCAGACAGTGGCGCCCAACGTCCGCATCCACCTGCATCCCTACTCGCTGGACAACGCCGGCGTGCTGCTGGAAAAAGGCGAAGTCGACATGGCGGCGGGCGTGTATTCGAACTTCGGCTCGTCCCTGCGCACCCTGCCGCTGGAAACGCTGACCTACGTCTGCGCCATGCGCAAGGGCCACCCGCTGCTGGCGCAGCCGCGCTTCACCCTGGACAACTTCCTGCGCGCGCGCCACCTGATGGTGAGCCTGTTGGGCACCCCGACCCTGATCGACCACGAACTCGCGCCCCACGGCTACAAGCGCAACGTGGTGCTCACCATCAACCAGTTCGCGCTGGCCCCGCGCCTGCTGGCCGAGACTGACCTGATCTGCGTGGTACCCCTGAACACCGTGCGCAACAGTCCCTATAGTCATTTGCTGGAAGCGGTGGAAGCGCCCTTCCCCTTCGCGCCGCGCACCGTCAACCTGATCTGGCACGAACGTTCGGACAATATCCCCGCGCATCGCTGGCTGCGCGAAGAGATCCTCAAGGTCTGCCAGGCGCAAGGGATGGTGTTCGATCAGGCGCAGCCGGCTGAGTCTCATCCGTATTGACGTACTGACAAATCATTCACCACAGTGATAATCACTGATACCAATCTTTGATTGGACCGAATGATGGTGCGTCAATAGCATTCTGGTCATCCCACTCCCGGCGCCTTGCGCGCCAGCATCCTGGAGACCAGCGTGACCCAGACCGCATCCGCCCCGGGCGCCCGCCGTTTTCGCGTCGGCTTCGACGTAGGCGGCACGTTCACCGATTTCACCCTGCTTGCCGAGCACACCGGTGAACTGCACTACTACAAGGTGCCTTCGACACCGCATGATCCGTCCGAGGCCATCCAGACCGGCCTGGCCCACCTGATACGCGAACACGAGATCGCCGGTTCCGAACTGGCGCACGTGGGCCACGGCACCACGGTGGCCACCAACATGGTCATCGAGCGCAGGGGCTCGCGCTGCGCGCTGGTCACCACGCGCGGCTTTCGCGACGTGCTGGAGATCGGCCGCCAGACGCGTCCTCACCTGTACGACTACAACGTCACCAAGCCGCAGCCGCTGGCGCCGCGCGAGTGGCGGTTCGAAGTGACCGAACGCATCGGCGCCGACGGTGTGGTGCTGCAGGCGCTGGATGAGGACGAGGTGGCGGCGGTGGCGCGCGCACTGGCCGCGGCCCGCGTCGAATCGGTCGCCATCTGCTTCATGCACAGCTACCGCAATGATGCGCACGAGCGCCGCACCCGCGACATCCTGGCCGAACACCTGCCGGGCGTCTACCTGAGCGTGTCCAGCGAGATCCTGCCGGAATTCCGCGAGTACGAGCGCATGTCGACCACCGCGCTCAATGCCTACGTCGGCCCGCGCATGGCCGGCTACATGCGCAACCTGGTGAGCTCCGTGCGCGCCATGGGCGTGGCGGCCGAGCCGACCACGGTGCACTCCAACGGCGGCCTGATGTCGGTGGAATCGGTGCTGACGGCCCCCGTGCGCACCTGCGTGTCGGGTCCCGCCGCCGGCGTGATCGGCGCGACCGAACTGGGCCGCGTGGCGGGCCTGCCCAATCTGATCACCTTCGACGTGGGCGGCACCAGCACCGACGTGTCGCTGGTGGCCGAGCTGCGGCCGTTGTTCACCTCCAGCCGCCTGGTGGCCGACTATCCGGTCAAGACCCAGATGGTGGATGTGCACGTCATCGGCGCGGGCGGCGGCAGCATCGCGCGCATCGACGACGCGGGCGCGCTCAAGGTCGGCCCGCAGAGCGCGGGCGCGGTGCCGGGCCCCATCGCCTACAACCGCGGCGGCGAAGTCGTGACCATCACCGACGCCCACGTGGTGCTGGGCCGCCTGAATCCGGTTGCGCTGCTGGAAGGCCGCATGGCCGTCCACGCGCGCCAGGCGCGCGAAGCGCTGGAAGCGCAGATCGCCCGCCCGCTGGGACTGAGCATCGAAGAGGCCGCCTACGGCATCCTGCGCATCGCCAACTCCAACATGGCGCGTGCGGTGCGCGCGGTCTCCACCGAACGCGGGCATGACATCCGCAAGTTCGCCTTGTGCGCGTTTGGCGGCGCGGGCGGCCTGCATGCCGCCGAACTGGCGCGCGACTGCGGCATCGGCACCCTGCTGATCCCGCAGGAGCCCGGCACCATGTGCGCACGCGGCATCCTGCTGTCCGACATTTCCATGGACTTCGTGCAGACCTTGATGGCCTACGCCACCGCCGACGGCTGGACGGTGGTCCGCCAGGCGCTGGCAGCCCTGGCCGGCAAGGCCCGGGCCTGGCTGTCCAGCGAAGGCGTGAACGACTCGGAGCAGCGCCTGTCCGCCGTGATCGACGCGCGCTACCAGGGCCAGAACTTCGAAATCGCCGTACCGCTGGACGGCATGCAACTGATGCCGCTGGACGAGTTCGTCGCGGCATTCAGCGCTGCGCACGTGCGCGAGTACGGCTATGACGCCGCCGGCCGTCCGGTGGAGATCGTCAATTGCCGGGTGCGCGCCACCGGCCTGGTGCCGCGCGCGCCGCTGGCCCGCGTGCCGGGCGGCGCCACCGTGGACGGCGCCCTAAAGGAGCGCCGCAACGTGTATTTCGAGGGAGCGGGCTGGGTCGACACGCCCATCCTGCGCCGCGCCCTGCTGCCGGTGGATGTGCCGGTGGACGGACCGGCCGTGATCGAGGAAATGAGCTCGACCACCGTCGTGCTGCCGGGCCAGCAGGCGCGCGCCGACGAATACGGCAACCTCATCGTCAACCTCAATTCCTAAGGCGCTGCCATGACCAAGCAATCGACTTCCGCCGCCGGCACCGACACCTTCGATCCCATAGAAATGGAGGTCTTCAGCAACCGCCTGCTGTCCATTACCGAGGAGATGGGCAACACGCTGATCCGTTCGTCCTTTTCCACCAACATCAAGGAGCGCAAGGATTGCTCCGTGGCGCTGTTCGACGCCGCCGGCCGCCTGGTGGCGCAGGCGGCCCACGTGCCGGTGCACCTGGGATCGCTGTCCGGCGGCATAGACGCCGTGCTGCGGCGCTACGGCGCGGCCGGCGTGCGGCCGGGCGACGCCTTCCTGTGCAACGACGCCTATCTGGCGGGCGGCACGCATGCGCCCGACATCACCGTCATCACGCCCATCTTCCACGAAGGCGCGCTGCGCTTCTTCGCGGCCAACATCGGCCACCATACCGACGTGGGCGGCGCCGTTCCGGGCTCCACCTCGCACCATCTGAAGACGGTGTGGGAGGAAGGCATCCGCCTGCCCGCCATGCGCATCGTGCGCGAGGGCGAGCTGGACATGGACCTGCTGGAGATGATCGCGCACAACACGCGCGAACCGGACAACCGCATGCACGACATCCGCGCCCAGATCGCCACCAACGACAAGGGCGCTAGGCTGATGCTGGAACTGGTGCAGCAGTCCGGCCTGCAGACCGTGCTGTCCGCCATCGACAGCATCATGCTGTACACGGAACGGCGCCTGCGCAACCGCATCGCGCAACTGCCCGCCGGCACTTATACCTTCACCGAGCGCATGGACGACGACGGCATGGGTGGCGACCCGGTCACCATCCAGGCCAACGTGCAGGCGCGCGAAGGCCAGCTGCACGTGGATTTCACCGGCACCAGCAAGCAGGCGCGCGGCGCCTTCAACCTGCCCGCCAGCGCCTTGAACGCCAGCGTCTACTTCGCCGTGAAGGCCATGCTCGACCCGGAGCTCATGCCCAACAACGGCCTGTTCCAGCCCATCACCATCACCGCCCCCGAGGGCACCATCACCAATCCGCGCTTTCCGGCGGCGGTGGGCGCGCGCGTCACGACCGCGCAGCGCGTGGCCGGCACCGTCATCGGCGCGTTGGGCCAGCTGCTGCCGCCCGACCGCGCCATGGCCTCGTGCAACGACGTCATGCCTTCCATGCTGTTCTCCGTACCCATGCAGGACGGCAAGGGCACCTTCGTCTACCTGGAGACGTTGGGCGGCGGCGCGGGCGGACGGGCGCAGGGCGACGGCATGGACGGCATCCAGGTGCACGTGACCAATACCTCCAACCTGCCTGCCGAAGCGCTGGAGATCGAATATCCGCTGCTGGTCGAGGAGTACGCGCTGGTCAACGATAGCGGCGGTGCGGGCCGCCATCGCGGCGGCATGGGCATCGCGCGCCAGATCCGCTCCCTGCACGACCAGTTGATCTGCACCATACGCTGCGACGCCGCGCTGTTCGGCGCCGCCGGTTTGAACGGCGGCCTGACCGGCGGCACGTCCCGCGTCGTGCAGAATCCAGGCCGCGCGGACGAGCAACGCCTGCCCAACAAAATCGCCAGCCATCCCCTTGCCAGCGGCCAGTCCGTGCGCCTGGAGACGCCCGGAGGCGGCGGCTACGGCCTGCCCGCCGAACGCGGCGCCGCCGCCATCCGCAACGACGTGCTGGGCGGCAAGGTCAGCCGGGCCGCGGCCGAGCGCGACTACGGCGCGGAGCGCGTGGCGCGCGCGCTGCAAGGAGACGCGGCATGAGCACGCCCGCCCCCGGGCCGCGCAGCGGCGGTGAATTGCTGGTCGCGCAGTTGCAGGCCTATGGCGTCGAGCGCGTCTTCATGGTGCCGGGCGAGAGCTTCCTGCCCTGCATCGACGCGCTCTACGCCAGGCGCGACACGATCGAAGCCGTGGTCTGCCGCCAGGAAGGCGGCGCCGCCTACATGGCGGAGGCGCACGGCAAGCTGACCGGCCAGCCCGGCATCTGCTTCGTTTCCCGCGGTCCGGGCGCGACCAACGCCGCGATCGGCGTGCACACGGCAAGGGAAGACTCCACGCCCATGATCCTGTTCATCGGCCAGGTCGGCAGCGATACCGTCGACCGCCAGTGCTTCCAGGAAGTGGACTACCGCGCCATGTACGCGCCGCTGGCGAAATGGGTCGCGCAGATCGAACGGGCCGACCGCATCCCCGAGTACCTGGCGCGCGCCTGGGCGATCGCCACCGGCGGACGCCCGGGGCCAGTGGTCCTCTCCCTGCCCGAAGACATGCTGTCCAGTCTCGCCGACACGGCATTGGCTGCCCCGGCGGCGGCGCCCTGCTCCCGCCCCGCCGACGCGGACATGCTGCGCCTGCGCGATTTGCTGGAAGCCGCCGAACGGCCCTTGCTGCTGCTGGGCGGCTCGCGCTGGCCGGCCGCCGCGCGCGCCGCCGTGCGCGACTTCGCGCTGCGTTTCGATCTGCCCGTGGCCACCGCCTGGCGCCGCCTGGAGCTGTTCGACAACGATCATCCCAATTTCGTGGGTCAGGTCAGCGCCAGCATGCCTGCGCACCAGAAGCGCGCCGTCATGGACAGCGACCTGGTCATCGCGCTGGGCACCCGCCTGTGCGAGCCGACCACCATCAACTACGAATGGCTGGCCTCGCCCACGCCGCGCCAAACCCTGGTGCACATCCACCCCGACGCCAATGAGATCGGTCGGCTGTGCACGCCGGCGCTGGGCATGGTCGCCAGCGTCGAAGGCTTCGCCCAGGCCGCCGCCGGACTGGCGCCGACGCCGGGATGGCAGCCACGCTGCCGCGGCTCTGTAGCAGCGGCCCCGGCCCCTGCGCTAGCGCCCACACCCGGCCCGCTGGACCTGAATGCGGCAGCGCGCCACGTCGCCGCCACCTTGCCCCGGCGCTCCTGCGTCACCGTGGGCGCGGGCAACTATGCGCTCTACGCGCACCGGCATATCGCCTTCAAGGGACCGGGCAGCCAGCTTGCGCCCGCTGTCGGCGCCATGGGCTATGGCCTGCCTGCAGCCATTGCGGCCAAGCTGCGCGACCGCGATGCCGCGGTGGTCTGCTTTGCCGGGGATGGCTGTTTCCAGATGACCATGCAAGAACTGGGCACCGCCGTCCAATATCGGCTGGGCATCGTGGTGCTGGTCTTCAACAACGGCCTGTTCGGCACCATCCGCTTGCATCAGGAGCGCGCTTACCCCGGCCGCGCGCTGGCGACGGAACTGGTCAACCCGGATTTCGCGCGGCTGGCGCAAAGCTACGGCGGCTACGGCGCCGCGGTCGAGCGCACGGAGGATTTCGCGCCTGCCTATGACGCCGCGCTGGCATACGCCCAAGAGCACCGCATGCCAGCCGTCGTGGAATTGCGCTACGACGCCGACATCATCCTGCCGGACCGCACGCTGTCGCAGTTGCGCCGTACGGAGACCGTTGCATGAAACCGCTGCTGCACCGCGTGTCCGCGCCCGACTCTGCGCCGCTGCGCCTGAGCTGGAACGGCCTGCCTTTGCAAGCCCATCAGGGCGACACCGTGCTGACGGCGCTGCTACTGGCCGCGCAGCAACTGCGCGTCACCCTGGGCGAAGGCGCGCCGCGCGCCGGCTTCTGCCTGATGGGCGCCTGCCAGGATTGCTGGGTGCAGACGGCGGACGGCACGCGTCTGCGCGCCTGTTCCACCGCGGTCGAAGACGGTATGGAGCTGGTCAGCGCCCAGCCAGGAGAACTCGCATGCCGATGAATCCTCCAGGCGCCGATGACATGCCGCGCATGGTGGTGGTGGGCGCCGGCCCCGCGGGCGTGCGCGCCGCGCAGACGCTGCTGCGCCACGGCGTGCGTCCGGTGATCGTGGACGAAGCCGCCTTGCCCGGCGGCCAGATCTATCGCCAGGGCGCAGCCCCGCGCGGCACGGCGCGCCAGCGCTATGGCTTCGAGTGGAAACGCGCGCAAGCCATCCACGCGGCGGGCGCGGACCTGGCCGCCCGCGCCGACTACCGCGCCGCCACCGCGGTGTGGAACGCCACGCCGGGCAGCCTGGACCTGGTCCGCGACGGCGAACTGGAAACCCTGGGCTACACCCGCCTGCTGCTCGCCACCGGCGCCACCGACCGCGTGCTGCCCTTCCCGGGCTGGACCCTGCCCGGCGTCTACTCGCTAGGCGGCGCGCAGATCGCGCTGAAAAGCCAGGGCTGCCTGTTCGGACCGCGCATCGTGTTCGCCGGCACCGGCCCCCTGCTCTATCTGGTCGCCTACCAATATGCGCGCGCCGGCGGCCAGGTGCAGGCCGTGCTGGACTGCGCGCCGCTGGGCGGCCAGGTCCGCGCCGCGCCGGCCCTGCTGAGCCAGCCCGGCATGCTGGCCAAGGGCCTGTACTACCTGGGATGGCTGCGCGCCCACGGCGTGGCCGTGCACCATGGCGCGCGGCTGGACGCAGCGCAGGGCGCAGGCCGCATCGAAAGCGTGCTCGCGACCCTCGACGGCAAGCCGCAAGCCATCGCTTGCGATGCGCTGGCGGTCGGCCATGGGCTGCGCGCCGAAACGCAGCTGGCCGACCTGCTGGATTGCGTCTTCGACTTCGACGCGTCGCAACGCGCCTGGCTGCCGCGCCGCGATGCCGATGGCCGCAGTTCGACCACCGGGGTCTACCTGGCCGGCGACGGCGCGGGCATAGGCGGCGCCGTCCTGGCCGAGCTCGCGGGCGAACGCGCCGCGCTCGCCATGCTGGCGGACAGCGGCATCGCCGTCAGCGCTGCCAGAATGCAGTGGCTGGCCCGCCGCCAAGCTCGCTGGGCGCGGTTCCGGCGCGGCCTGGACCAGGCCTTTCCCTTGCCTGGCGCAAACTGCGACGACTCGGTCATGGTTTGCCGCTGCGAGGAAGTGCGCGCCGGCGCGCTGCGCGCGGCGGCCGGGCAATACGCCATCGACGACCTCAACCGACTGAAGGCGCTGACACGCATCGGCATGGGCCTGTGCCAGGGACGCATGTGCCAGGCGGGCGCGGCCGAACTGCTGGCCGACTGCCGCGGACTGGCCTTGGCGGACATTGGCCGCCTGCGCGGCCAGGCGCCGGTCAAGCCCCTGAACCTGGCCATGCTCGGCAAGGCGCAACCATGAACCCGCTGCATACGGAAGTCGCCATCATCGGCGCGGGCCTGGTGGGCGCCAGTGCCGCCCTGGCGCTGCGCCGCATGGGCGTCGCCACCGCGCTGATCGACGGCGGCGCGAGCGGCGCACGCGCCAGCGGCGTCAACTTCGGCGGCGTGCGCCGACAAGGACGCTCGATCGAACAACTTTATCTGGCGCAACGCGCGCACGGCATCTGGTCGCGCCTGCCCGAACTCATCGGCACCGACGCGGAATACGTGCGCAGCGGCCACCTGAAACTGGCACGCACCGAATCCGACCTGGAAAAGCTTTGCGCCTACCGCGACAAGGTCAGCGACTTCGACCTGGGCCTGGAGATCATCGAGGCCGCCGAGCTGCGCCGCCGTTTTCCCGCGCTAAGTCCGGACCTCGCCGGCGGCTCGCTGTGCCCGCAAGATGGCCAGGCCAATCCGCGCCTCGTGGCGCCCGCCTTCGCCCATGCCGCCGCCCGCGCCGGCGCCCAACTGCTCGAACACTGCGCCATCACCCATGCGGATACCCAGGGCAACGGCTTCCTGCTGACCGCCGCCGACGGCCGGCGCATACGCGCCGCCACGGTCATCAATGCGGCGGGCGCCTGGGGCGCGGCGGTGGCCCGGTGGTTCGACGACGACATGCCCTTGCAGGTCAAGTATCCGACCATGCTGGTCACCGAGCCGCTCACGCCCCAGATCGGCGTGTCGCTGGGCGTGGAAGGCGGCGGCTTCTATGCCCGGCAGGTCGCGCGCGGCAACGTCGTCATGGGCGGCGGTTACGGCAGCGCGCTGCCAGGAGACCGCAGCCGGCCTGGCCGCGCCGCGCTCGCCGAACTTGGACGCGCCGCACCGACCGTACTGCCCGCCCTGGCTTGCGCCAGCGTGATCCGTTGCTGGTCCGGCATCGAAGGCTACTTCGCCGACAAGAACCCGGTGATCGGATTCAGCCCCCGGGTGCCGCGGCTGCTGCATGCCTTCGGCTTCTCGGGTGGAGGTTTTCAAATCGCACCGGCGGTGGGCGAGGCCATCGCCGAAATGGCGACGGAGCGCGGCGGCTTGATGATGGCTGAAAAGTTCTCTGCCAGCCGCTGGGGTGCTGTCCAGGCGTGACCATTGCGGGCGCCAGGCCGCGGCTTGCGCGGCCAGCCCGCATCAATTGCGCTTGCTGATCGCCCGTGCCGCCCTGATCACCAGCGGCCCCAATTCCTCCCGCGCGCGCTCCAACGACCAGCGCGGCTTGGGCACGGATATGTTGAGCGCGCCCAGGGGATTGCCCTGGTCGTCATGGATGACCGCGGCCACATTCAGGTCCCCGGTGTAGAACTCTTCGTCGGCATAGGCATACTGGTCGCGCCTGGCCTCTTCGATCAAGGCGCGCAGCTTGCCGATATCGGTGGTGGTGCGCGGCGTGTGCTTGACGCACGTGATGCCGCGCAACTTCAGCTCGAGTTCGTCCGGCGGCAACAAGGCCCATAGCGCGCGCCCCGAGGCAGTCGCCACGCACGGTATCTGCGTGCCTACCGGCAGGTACTCGGGAATGTGCCTGGCTGGCGCCACGCGCATCACGAACACCATGTTGTCGCCATCGGGCACGGCAAGGTTGACGATCTCTCCGCACTCCTGGTTGACCTGGTGCAGCACCGCATGCGCATGCTGGAACAAGGGCTGCCGGTAAAGATAGCTGTAGCCCAGACCCACGGCCTTGACGGTCATGCTGTAGCGCTTGCTCCGCGGATCCTTGGCCAGGTAGCCGGTTTTCTCCAGCGTGTAGGCCACGCGCTGCGCCGAGCCGATAGTGATGCCGTTCTCGCGGGCCATCTCCTGCAAGCTCAAGGAGGCGTGGCCGCGGAAGGACTCCAGCACGGCCAGCCCTTTTTCCAGCGACTGGATCATCAAGGCGGAAGGTTCAGACATTCGGGTTCCGTGTGTATGGCTGGGAGGGAATTTTGTCCGCAAAAACCGGGAAAGCAAGCTGGCCTAGGGAAACCCTTACGTTGTGGCCTGGCCCCGCGAGCAGTATAAGAACACCCAGATTTATCGATATACGCATATTGTTATCGAATAGCGATAATTAAACAAATTGGGGTTTCATGCAAGCGTATCCATCCCATGACCCGGCGCTGGCCAACGCCAGGCCACAGGCCGCGAACGGCAGTTCAGACGCAGCCTCGGACACGGCGCTGCCTGCCGCTGTCGACGTGGCCATCGTCGGCGGCGGCATCATCGGCATCAGCACTGCCTACGCCCTCGCGCGCGCCGGGCTGCGGGTCGCCGTGTTCGAAAAAGGCACGCTGGCCTGCGAGCAATCGTCGCGCAACTGGGGCTGGGTGCGCACACTGGGACGAGACCTGCCTGAAGTGCCCCTGGCCCAGCGCGCGAACCAGCTGTGGCAGGAGATCCAGGCCACGGTGGACGTGGGCTTCCGCCGCAGCGGCATGTTCTACCTGCAGGAAAACGACGCGGACGCGGCGGGCCACCAGGCCTGGATCGACGGCGCGCGCGCGCATGGCGTGGATGCCCGCCTGCTGGATAACCGCATGCTGCGGAAAATGCTGTCGTCGACCGGACGCGCCTGGACGGGCGCCATGTACAGCCCCACGGACGGCGTCGCCGAACCGCAGTTGGCAACGCGCGGCATAGCCTCACTGGCCCGCGCAGCGGGCGCGCACATCCTGGAAGGCTGCGCCGTGCGCGGCGTGGAACGCAGCGCTGGCCGCGTATCCGCCTTGCTTACCGAGCGCGGCCGCGTCGCAACCCAGGCGGTACTGGTCGCAGCCGGCGCCTGGTCGCGGCTGTTCTGCGGCAACCTGGGCGCCGACTTCCCGCAATTGAAGGTCCGCGGATCCGTGCTGCGCACGACCCCGCTGGACACGGGCCCGTTGGCCGCCATCAATGGCAAGGATTTCACCTGCCGCAAGCGCGCCGACGGCGGATACTCGGTATCGCAGTTCGGCGCATCGATGGCGGACGTGGTGCCCGACACCTTCCGCCTGATGCCTCATTTCTTCAGCGCGTGGCGCGCCAACAGCAGCTTCGTGCGGCTGCGCTTCGGCAAGCGTTTCTTCGAGGAACTGAAGATCCCGCGCCATTTCCCGGCTGATCGCGTATCGCCCTTCGAACGGCATCGCGTGCTGGATCCGTCGCCGTCCAGGCGCGGCGTCGAGCAGGCGTGGCGCAGGCTGGTCCAGGCCTTTCCCGCCTTCCGCGCGGCGCGCATCGCGCAGTCCTGGGCCGGCTACATCGACGTCACGCCGGACGCGATGCCCGTCATGGATGCGGTGCCCGGGCTGCCCGGGCTCTACCTGGCTTCCGGCTTCTCGGGCCACGGCTTCGGCATCGGCCCGGCGGTTGGCGAAGCCATGGCGCAACTGATCCAGGGCCAGACGCCGGCCATCGATCTGCACCCATTCCGCTACGGCCGCTACGGCACATGACGGCGGCAAGCCTCCGAACACTCATACAACCACAGGGGAATTCTTTCATGGATAGCCACAGCGTCGACCTGCATCGCCGCGCCACCGTCGTCGACGGCCTGGTCTTCTTCAGCGACGGCAGCACCCGCGACATGCTGACCGGCGGCGTCAGCGCCATCAACGTCACGATCAGCGAGATGGGTGCGGACTTCGAGCAGGCGCTGCGCGACTGCATGGCCTGGCGCCAGCGCTGCGCGGCGCCGGACTCGCCCTGGCTATTGGTGGAAAAGGCCGATGACATCGCCCGCGCCAAGCAGGCCGGCAAGCTGGGGCTCATCATGGGCTGGCAGAACGGCAAACCGCTGGGCGACCAGATCGACCGCGTCGCCCTGTTCCATGAATTAGGCATGCGCGTCATCCAGCTGACCTATAACGAAGCCAATCTGCTGGGCGACGGCTGCCTGGAAAAACGCAACGCCGGCCTCAGCGACCTGGGCGTGAAGATGGTCCAAGAGATGAACCGGGTCGGCATCGCCATCGACCTCAGCCACTGCGCGCCGCAGACCTGCCTGGATGCCGCCCATCACAGCAGCAAGCCCGTGCTGCTGACCCATGCCAACGCCAACGCCGTCATCACGCGTCCGCGCAACAAGTCGGACGAGGTCATCAAGGCGGTCGCCGCGACCGGTGGCGTGGTCGGCTGCAGCATCCACGCCTACCTGAGCTGGCGCGGGGATCCACGCCAGCAACCCTTGCTGTCGGACTTCGTCGCCAACGTGAAGTACATCGGCGAACTGGTCGGCTACGAGCATGTGGGCATCGGCACCGACTTCCCGTCGGTCGACACCTATGAGGCCGTGCGCCACGTAATGGTGATGTCGCGCACCAAGTACGCCAAATCGGGCGGCGACTTCTCCGATGCCTTTGGCGACGTCATGGAAGCGCGCTATCCCGTGGAAACGCCGACGCCGGCGCAATTCCCCGCGTTCACCCACGCGCTGCACCAGACCGGGCTGACCGACAGCCAGATCCTGGGCGTGCTGGGCGGAAACTTCCAGCGCGCATTCGCGCAAGCATGGGCCGCCGCCTGAATCGAATGGAGATCACCATGACCCTGCGCCTGCACCGCTACTTCACCGCCGCGCTGGCTTGCGCGGCCCGCGCCTTGCCGCTCGCGGGCGCCGCCATCACGGCGCCCGCTGCCGCTGCCGCCCCCTATCCCGCCCAGCCTGTCCACATCATCGTGCCCTACCAGGCGGGCGGTTCCACCGACATCGTGATCCGCAAGTTCGCCGAACTCGCCGCGCCCGAGCTGGGTCAGGCCATCGTCATCGAGAACCGCGGCGGAGCCGGCGCGACCATGGGCGCGCGCGCCATCAAGGCTGCTCGTCCCGATGGCTACACGCTGGCCGTCCTGCCCAGCCCGGTCTATCGCATGCCCCACATCCAGGACATGGGCTACGACCCTACGCGCGACTTCACCTACGTCATGATGCTCAGCGGCTACACGCTGGGCGTGGCGGTGCCCGCCGCCTCGCCGTACAAGACCTGGGCCGACTTCATCAGCTACGCCAAACAGCACCCGAATGAAGTCACCTATGGCACGGCCAGCGTCGGCAGCGCCTCCAACGTGATGATGGAAGACATTGCCGGCCGCAACGGCGTGACATGGCGCCATATCCCCTACAAGGGCGAATCCGAGGTGCTGACCGCGGTGATCGGGGGCCAGGTCACGGCGTACGCCGGCTCGACCACCGTGCAGCCCATGGTGCAGTCCGGCAAGATGCGCATGCTGGTCACCTGGGGCGAACAGCGCAGCGCCCAGTATCCCGACACGCCCACCCTGCACGAAGTGGACGGCACGCCGCCGGCCAACGCGCCATTCGGCATCGCCGGCCCCCAGGGCATGCCGCCCGCCGTCGTTTCCAGGTTGCATGCCGTCTTCAAGCAGGTGGCCGAATCCGATGCCTTCAAACAGATCCTGACCCAGTACGGGCAGGAGCTGGTCTACATGGACGGCAAGGACTATGCCGCCTATGCCGCCCAGCAGTACGCCCTAGAAGCGGAGATCGTCCGCAAGCTGGGGCTGGCCGCCAACAAGTAAGGCGCCACGGCCCGGCTG
>NZ_JCBAMT010000061.1:0-44360 GCF_059760445.1 Achromobacter sp. D7-1
GGGGCGGCAAGGTTGCCGCCCCTGGCGCTTTTTTTGCTGCCGGAGGTCAGGGCGTGATCTTCGTGCCCAGCACCGCCAGGAATTGCGACATCCAGGCCGGATGCGCGGGCCAGGCCGGTGCCGTCACCAGGTTGCCGTCGGTGTAGGCCTGGTCGATGCCGATCTCGGCGTAGGTACCGCCCGCCAGGCGCACTTCCGGCGCGCACGCGGGATAGGCGGAGCAGGTGCGGCCCTTCAGGATTCCTGCCGCGGCCAGCAGTTGCGCGCCGTGGCAGACCGCCGCGATGGGCTTGCCGGCCTGGTCGAAGGCACGCACGATGTCCAGCACCTTTTCGTTCAGGCGCAGGTATTCCGGCGCGCGGCCGCCCGGAATCACCAGACCGTCGTAGGAGGCGGGCTCGACGCGGTCGAAGTCGTAGTTCAGCGCAAAATTGTGGCCGCGCTTTTCGGTGTAGGTCTGCGCGCCCTCGAAATCATGGATGGCGGTGGCAATGGTGTCGCCCGCCTTCTTGTCCGGGCATACCGCATGCACGGTGTGCCCCACCGTCAGCAGGGTCTGGTACGGCACCATGGTTTCATAGTCCTCGGCGTAGTCGCCGACCAGCATCAACAGTCGCTTGCTCATGTGTGTCTCCTAGGGATGGCGTAAAGCCGGTTCAGCGCCCGTGGCCGGGCTCCGGTTCTTGATCTACGCCCCTATTGTGGCGCGGCCGCCGACCCAGGAGGTGGTATGGGAATACCACGCCCACGCAAACGCGCCCTACTCCAGCGCCACGGACACGCCCTTGGCTCCCAGCAGCGCAACCAGCACCTTGGGGTCGATGCCTATCAGGTACCCGCGCCGCCCGCCGTTGATGTAGACCACGGGGTAATCCAGCACCTCGGCCTCAACCCAAACCGGCATCTTCTTGCGCGTGCCGAAGGGCGAGGTGCCGCCCACCTGGTAGCCCGAATGGCGCTGCGCCACCTCGGGCTTGCAGGGCTCGACCCGCTTGAGACCGGCCTGCCGCGCCAGATTCTTGGTGGAAACCTCGCGGTCGCCGTGCATGACGACGATCAGGGGCTTGGCGGACTCGTCCTCCATCACCAGGGTCTTGACCACCGCATGCGGATCCAGGCCCAGCTGGCGCGCGGCTTCGCCCGCGCCGCCATGATCCACGTAGTCGTAGGTGTGTTCCGTGTAGGCGACCTTGTTCTGCTTGAGGAACTGGGTAGCGGGCGTTTCCGAAACGTGGCGGGCTTTGCTCATGAGAATGCGTGAAGGAAGAAGTAGGTAAACCGCGTCAGGCTAGCCGCGCGGATGGTGCGCCGCGTGCAGCGCCTTCAGGCGTTCGCGCGCGACGTGCGTGTAGATCTGCGTGGTGGAGATGTCGGCGTGCCCCAGCAGCATCTGCACCACGCGCAGGTCGGCGCCGTGGTTCAGCAGGTGCGTGGCGAAGGCGTGCCGTAGCACGTGCGGCGACAGCGGCGCGCGCACGTCGGCCAGCAGGGCGTACTTCTTCACCAACTGCCAGAACGCCTGGCGCGACATCGCTTCGGCCCGGCCGGTGATGAAGAGCGCATCGCTCACGCGTCCGGCCGCCAGCTCCGGGCGTCCGGACTTCAGATAGAGGTCGATCCAATGCGCGGCCTCGGCGCCCAGCGGCACCAGCCGGTCCTTGCCGCCCTTGCCCAGCACCACCCGCACCACGCCTTCGTTCAGGCTCACGTCGAGCGCGCGCACGCCCACCAGCTCGGACACGCGCAACCCCGTGGCGTACAGCGTTTCCAGCATGGCGCGGTCGCGCAGGCCGCGGGCCTGCCCCAGGTCGGGCGCGCGCAGCAAGGCGTCCACCTGCTGCTCGGACAAGGTCTTGGGCATGCGCGGCGGCTGCTTGGCAGCGATCAGCGTCAGGCAGGGGTCGCGTTCGGCGCGGTGTTCGCGCAAAGCCCAGGCATAGAAGCGGCGCAGCGCGGCCAGCCTGCGGTTGGCCGTGGTGGCGCGGGTTTCCTCGTGGCGGAAGGCGAACCAGGCTTCGATGTCAGCCTTGCCGGCATCGCGCAGGGGCTTGGCGGGGCCCGCAGGCAGCGCGTGGGCCTGCGCGGCATCGCCATGGCGGTCGGCCATTTCGCGGGCATAGGCCTCGGGGTCTTCGAGCCAGCGGGCGAAGCCCGTCAGGTCGCGCCGGTAGGCGGCGAGAGTGTTGGCCGACAGGCCATCCTCGAGCCAGACGGCGTCGATGAAAGCGTCGATATCGGCCTGGGATTCAAGCGGCGGGCGGGATGCGGACATGCCTGGATTCTACGGCTCAGCGTCCGCCCACGCCGGCGGCGGCTGTCTTCAGCCAGCTCTCGAAGAGTTGGAGCGCGTCGGAGCGCTCGCTGCGTTGCGGATAACCGAAGTAATAGCCCTGGCTGACCGCCAGCGATTGCGGCACCGGCATCGCAAGCGTGCCCTGGTCCAGCGCGGGCTGAGCCAGGAAGCGCGGCATCAGGCCGACTCCCAGGCCGGCCTGCACCGCCGCCATCACCATGGTGAAGAGCTCGTAGCGCGGCCCGCCAGCGGCGTGGGGACCATAGAGATGGCTGTTGGCCGCATACCACTGGCGCCAGGCGTCAGGGCGCGACGCCAGATGCAGATGAGTCATGCCGGACAGGGCGCTGGCGCCCGGCTCCGCCGCCCGCGCCGCCAGTTCCGGCGCGCACACCGGCACCAGTTCGCGTTCGGGGAACAGCAGTACGCCCTGGGTGCCCGGCCACAATCCGTCCCCGTGGTACAGCGCGCCGTCGAAGGGCTGATCCTTGAACTGGAACGGCAGCGTGCGCACGGACAGGCTGACCGTGATGTCGCCATGTTCGCGCTGGAAGTCGGCCAGGCGCGGTATCAGCCAAGTCGTCGCCAGGGTGGGTACCACGGCGATATGGATGCTACGGCCCATGCCGGTGCGGCTGACCAGGCCGAAGGTGTCTTTTTCAATCTGGTCCAGGTGGTGCCGGATGCGGCCGGCGTACTCCGCCCCGTGATCAGTCAGCACGATGCGCCGCCGCACCCGCGTGAACAGCTGCACGCCCAGGCGCGACTCCAGGCTGGCCACCTGCCGGTAGACCGCGCTGTGTGTCAGGGACAGTTCCTCGGCGGCGCGGGAAAAGCTGCCCAGGCGGGCCGAAGCTTCGAACGCCTGCAAGGCGCTCAGATTGGGAATGCCGTTTCTCATGTCGCGGGAACCGCCTGGTGCCGGTGGACGCCGCCGCGCCGGGCCGCGCGCATCTTGTCGCGGCGCAGCATGGCCGGTCGTGCCGGTGGGTCAATAGATTGTGCAATTTTATCAATTGCATTGTGCGATCAAGGAACATTATGCTCGGATGTCCTAACCTCGGCTCATCATGACTACCACCCCCATGTCCCAGCAAGAATCCCGCCTTGGCGGTCACATCCTGGTCGACCAGCTGGTTGCACAGGGCGTCAAACATGTTTTCTGTGTTCCCGGCGAAAGCTATCTGGCGGTGCTGGACGGCCTGCACGATGCGGACATCAAGGTCACGGTGTGCCGCCAGGAAGGCGGCGCGGCCATGATGGCCGATGCCCACGGCAAGCTGACCGGCGAACCCGGCATCTGCATGGTGACCCGCGGCCCCGGCGCGTCCAACGCGCTGGCCGGCGTGCACATCGCCAAGCAGGACTCCACCCCCCTGATCCTCTTCGTCGGCCAGATCGAGCGCGGCATGCGCGAACGCGAGGCCTTCCAGGAAATGGACTACCGCGCCGTGTTCGGCACGCAGGCCAAGTGGGTCACCGAAATCGACCAGGTCGAACGCATTCCCGAACTGGTGTCGCGCGCCTTCCATATCGCCACCTCGGGCCGTCCCGGCCCGGTCGTGATCGCACTGCCCGAAGACATGCTGGTCGAAGCCGCCAAGGTGGCCGACGCGCCGCGCTACGAAGTCATCGACTCCGCGCCCACGGCCGGCCAACTGGCCGACCTGGAAAAGCTGCTGGCCGAAGCCAGGAATCCGGTCGCCATCCTGGGCGGCACGCGCTGGGACGCCCGCGCGGTGCAACAGTTCGCCGACTTCGCGCAGCGCCACGCCCTGCCCACCGCGGTGTCCTTCCGCCGCCAGATGCTGTTCCCGGCCGACCACCCCTGCTTCATCGGCGACGTGGGCCTGGGCATCAACCCGGCGCTGCTCAAGCGTGTCTCCGACGCGGACCTGATCCTGCTGGTGGGCGGCCGCATGTCGGAAAACCCCAGCCAGGCCTACACCCTGCTGGACATCCCCGTGCCCAAGCAGAAGCTGGTGCACGTGCATCCCGATACCGCCGAGCTGGGACGCGTCTACCGCGCCACCCTGGCCATCAATACCTCGCCCGCCGCCTTCGCGCAGGCGCTGGCCGGCCTGAAGGCCCCGGCCCAGCCCGCCTGGGCCGCCGGCACGCAAGCCATGCGCGAGTCGTACCTGAAATGGAGCGATCCCGGCGCCATCACCACACCCGGCGCGTTGCAGATGGGCCAGGTCATGGCCTACCTGGAAAAGACGCTGCCGGCCGACGCCATCATGACCAACGGCGCAGGCAACTACGCCACCTGGCTGCACCGGTTCCACCGATTCACGCGCTACGGCACGCAGCTGGCGCCCACCTCGGGCTCCATGGGCTACGGCCTGCCTGCGGCCGTCGGCGCCAAGCGGGTGTCGCCCGACAAGACCGTGGTCTGCTTCGCGGGCGACGGCTGCTTCCTGATGCACGGCCAGGAGTTCGCGACGGCGGTGCAGTACGACCTGCCCATCGTCGTGGTGCTGGTGGACAACGGCATGTACGGCACGATCCGCATGCACCAGGAAAAGCACTACCCCGGCCGCATTTCCGCGACCGCGCTGAAGAATCCGGACTTCGCCGACTACGCGCGCGCCTTCGGCGGGCACGGCGAACGCGTCGAGACCACCGAGCAGTTCGGCCCGGCCTTCGAACGCGCCCTGGCCAGCGGCAAGCCGGCCATCCTGCACTGCTTCATCGATCCGGAAACCATCACCCCGGGTACGACCCTGGAAAAGATCCGCGACGCGGCGCTCAAGGCGCAGCACTGAAGGCGGGACGGAACGGCGGCGCCGCGCGCCGGCCGTTCCAATCGCTGCTTGCCGCCCGAATTATTTTAGGTTTAAACTTTCTAGCATTCCGAAATCCATAGCGGAGACCCAGCATGTCCTCGAATCCTTCCTTTCACTGGCAAGACCCCCTGTTGCTGGACCAGCAACTGACCGACGAAGAACGCATGGTGCGCGACGCCGCCCTGGCCTATTCGCAGGACAAGCTCGCCCCGCGCGTGCTGAACGCATTCCGCAATGAACAGACCGACCCGGCCATCTTCTCCGAAATGGGCGAACTGGGCCTGCTGGGCGCCACCATCCCCGTCGAATACGGCGGCGCCGGCCTGAACTACGTCAGCTACGGCCTGATCGCCCGCGAAGTCGAACGCATCGACTCCGGCTACCGCTCCATGATGAGCGTGCAGTCGTCGCTGGTGATGGTGCCCATCAATGAATTCGGCAGCGAAGCGCAAAAGCAGAAGTACCTGCCCAAGCTGGCCCGCGGCGAATGGATCGGCTGCTTCGGCCTGACCGAACCCAACCACGGCTCCGACCCCGGCGGCATGGAAACCCGCGCCGTCAAGACGGCCGACGGCTACAAGGTTTCCGGCAACAAGATGTGGATCACCAACTCCCCCATCGCCGATGTCTTCGTGGTGTGGGCCAAGTGCGTCGGCGGCGACTTCGACGGCAAGATCCGCGGCTTCATCCTGGAAAAGGGCATGAAGGGCCTGTCGGCTCCGGCCATCCACGGCAAGGTCGGCCTGCGCGCCTCGATCACCGGCGAAATCGTCATGGACGAAGTGGAGATTTCCGCTGACCAGATGATGCCCGGCGTGTCCGGCCTGAAGGGTCCGTTCACCTGCCTGAACTCCGCTCGCTACGGCATCGCCTGGGGCGCCATCGGCGCCGCCGAAGCCTGCTGGCACACCGCCCGCCAGTACACGCTGGACCGCAAGCAATTCGGCCGCCCGCTGGCCGCCAACCAGCTGATCCAGAAGAAGCTGGCCGACATGCAGACCGACATCACGCTGGCCCTGCAAGGCTGCCTGCGCCTGGGCCGCATGAAGGACGAAGGCACCGCCGCCGTCGAAATCACCTCCATCATGAAGCGCAACTCTTGCGGCAAGGCGCTGGACATCGCCCGCCTGGCGCGCGACATGCTCGGCGGCAACGGCATCTCCGATGAATTCGGCGTGGCCCGCCACTTGGTGAACCTGGAAGTGGTCAACACCTACGAAGGCACCCACGACGTGCACGCCCTGATCCTGGGCCGCGCGCAGACCGGCATCCAGGCGTTCTATTGATAGTCTGATTGGTTCTGACGACACCGCCCTTCGGGGCGGTTTTTTTTTGCCCCGGCTCCGGCGCCGGGATTCGTCCCCACCCGCTGGACAACGAGCGCCACGCGACGCGTCCTGGACACCGGGACTTTTTGGAAGGTAGCAGTCAGGCGGCATGACCCAGCAACTGCTCCGCAGCACACGCGAAGGCCGCATAGCATGTCTCGAATTCCGGCTTCTGCGCAGCGTACAGCAACGGCTTCAGACGCTGCTCGAAATTCGTCTTCAGTCCTTCATTGGCGGCAGCAGCAAATAATGTCCGCCGCAGCACCGAGTATGCGTCTTGATCAAACTCGGGATGCTGACCTCGGAATTCGTCCATCTCCTTTCGGACCAATTCCGCAAAGATCTGGCAGGCCGCGGTCAAGGCATCGGGCCTATTTTCTGCAATACGCCAGACGTCGTAGATATGGCGGACCAAGGCGGCATCGTACTCACCACGTTGATGCCCATCCCAACTCCAGGCGCAGCGACGCAACAGTGATAGCACTTTCTCTGCGAGCGTCTCCGCGACCGTGATGCACGCCATCGAAAAGCGCAGAGGCGCTACGCGCGGAACAAAGCCGTCAAACATGTAGCCCATTTCGCGAATTTCAGCCGTTAACACGGGAGGACGATGTACCAGTTCAAGCTTGAGTTCGGGCCTCAGCGCACCAGATACGTCCTGGAAATACGCCGCATACGAAATCAATAGGCAATAGTAGCGACGGCTGTCGCGCGCAACGGGGTTCTCCTCGTCATCACGCGCCACAAGTTTGAAGCCGATCTCCGCGAGACAACGCTCCACCTGCCGATGCAATTTGCCCAGCCGAGCCCGGTCTGTGTGCCCGTCTTGCAGCACGTACCCTTCCGGTACATCTTCCAGCGCAACCTTGATGTCTATGTCCTCGGACATCCGCTGAACCAGACCGTGCGCTTTGGAAAGGCATGTCCCGCCAGCGAAGACCAACCGTGTAGTCACGGTGATGGACTCGGGCCTGGAATCCCTTTTTTTACGGTCTTTCTGATGCGCAATATGCGTAACCTTGATCTGGGCCAGCACTCGCAGCGCGTCAGTGATGTGCAGGTCTTTTTCAGCGACGGCAGGCGACAAGGCGCCTAGCAGCCCCGCTGTGGCGGCGTCTTCAATATCAGACTTCAGTTCGTCTGAGATTCTTTTCATACGTCAGCGTGCTGCTCCCTACTGTCACTTTCCGCGTGATGCGTCGGCGCCCGGTACTGACAGTCGCCCCCATGGGAATCTGCGTCGATTTGCCACTGTTGTATTCGGCCACGAGCGCACTCGGTTCCACAGATATCTTGAGCTTGCGAAAAAGCTCCTCGGCAATCATTTCCAGCGTTCCGGCGGGCGTTGCCTTGCCCGTGAACTTGTTGATGCGTGTCTTGGCAAAGGCCCCCTTGCTCACGCGAACAAGCCTGCCCTCGTCTACGAAGCGGGCCAAAACGCGTCCGATCTGAGAATCGCTCGCCATCTCAGCAAAGTCGGAGCGCAAGACGACGACGCTAGCGCGCTGCTTGATCGAGCGACTCATGCGATCTTCGAGTTTCATACTCTACCCTCAATATGGAGATATATTTCACCAGGTGACCTGAATTCACAGCTAGCAATTCTTCCAGTAATTACAATATATTGCATTACAAAAACCACGCATCAATGCATGGTTTTTGCTTCATTGAAAACTCCGCGACCGCCCCGTCAGCGCTGTCACCCAGAAACAAACCCGCACATTGCCGAAAGCCCGTATAGGCGAGCGCTTGCGCAAGCCGTACGCTTTGCGGCATCGGCCAGGCACGCGCGCCCCGGCGCTCCCGCGCCCCCCGTGTCCGGACCAGGTTTCCCACCCGACCAGGAGCCGCGCATGCAAGGCTGTTCTACCCTACGCCTGATGACGGGCGTCGCCATGGCGTTCGTCGCCCATGGCGCCTACGCCGCCACCACCCTCACGATGACCACCGAGTACCCGGCCACCTCCATGCCCGGGCAAGGCGTCTCCACCTTTGCCGAGTTGGTCCGCGCCAAGACGGCGGGCAAGGTGGTCATCGACGCCAGCTATGACGCATCCAAGGGGATCAAGTCGGCCGATATGATCGATGCGGTGCAGGCGCGCAAGGTGGATGCGGGCGATGCTTTCGCCGGCGCGCTGGCCACCAAATACCCCTTGTTCGGCGTGTCGTCCCTGCCCTTTCTGGCGGACTCTCTGTCCAAGGCCCGCAATCTGAACAAGGCCGCCAGGCCCGCGTATGAAAAACTGCTGGCGGCGCACGGGCAGAAGTTGCTCTACACCACGCCTTGGCCGGCGTCGGGCATCTGGTCCAAGCAGAAGCTGGACAGCGTGGCGGCGTTGAAAAAACTGAGCATCCGCACCTACGACGCCACCTCGCAGGACGTCATGCAGAAGGCCGGCGCCCAGGCGCGCAATGTCTCCTTTGCGGATGCGATGCCGCTGATCGCCTCGGGCGAAGTGAACGCGGTGCTGTCGTCGGGCGACGGCGGCGCAGGCCGCAAGCTGTGGGAACACCTGCCCAACTTCGCCGAGATCAACTACGCCATGCCGATCTCGGTGGCGACGATGAACCTGCAGGCTTATCAGGCGCTGGACGCGCGCACGCGCCGCGCCATCGACCAGGCCGCGGCGCAGACCGAAACCGATCAATGGAAGCGCATCGACGGGCGACTGCAGCAGAACTACGCCAACATGCGCAAGAATGGCGTGGCGATCAATACGTCCGTGCCCTTGCCCGTGCGCAAGGCGCTGAAGGATGCGGCTGCGGACTCGGTAACTGCATGGAAGGCCGCAGCCGGTCCGGACGCGGCCGCCATTCTCAAGCAGGCAGCCAAGCGCTAGCGCGGCGGGTTCGAGGACGCGACCGCGGGCATGAGTCCGGCCCCGGACCTCGGACCCTGAAGCCCCGAGGTCTCACGGCGCAACGCTCAGTTCTCGCCGGAAAGGTCGAACAGGCTGGTCGCGTCCAGTTCCAGCACGCCTTCGTCGTGCTGGTTCAGGACCGTCCAGGCCCAGGTGATGATGCCCAGGTCCGGGCGCGACGACGAGGTCCGCACGCCCTGCACGCGCGCTTCCAGGCGCAGCGTGTCGCCGGGACGCACCGGCGTGCGCCAGCGCACCTCGCCCAGGCCGGGCGAGCCGAAGGATTCGGAATCGTGCAGCGCCGCGTCCACCGCCATGCGCATGGCCAGCGCGCAGGTGTGCCAGCCGCTGGCGATCAGTCCGCCCCAGCGGCCTTCCGAGGCGCGCTTGGGATCGGTGTGGAACCACTGGGGATCGAACTTGCGTGCAAACTCCAGGATCTCGGGCTCCGTCACGGTGACCGGACCGCCCTTGATGATCATGCCGTCCTTGAACTCGGCGAACTTCATTTTGTGGTTTCCCCCCCGCAAATGAAATCGGCGCGCCATGGCGCGCCGATTGCCACGCATGTTTGTGGATTCAGTACGTTTCGAAATGCAGGCGCCCTTCGCGGCGCAACGCATCATGCAGGATAGACCAATCCTGGCCCGCTTGCATCGTCACTTCGCGCAGGGCGTCCAGCACGCCCAGTTCCATGCCCTTCAGCCCGCACACGTAGATGCAGGTGTTGCGGTCCGCCAGCAGTTCGCGCACCGCGCCTGCGCGGTCGCGGATCAGGTCCTGCACGTAGCGCTTGGGCTGTCCGGCCTCGCGCGACAGCGCCAGATTGATATCGATGAAGTCGCGCGGCAACTTCATCAGCGGCCCGAAGTACGGCAGTTCGCGCTCGGTACGCGCGCCGAAAAACAGCAATAGCCTGCCGTTTTCGCCGGTCTCGATGCGGCGGCGGTAGCGCTCCGTCATGGCTCGCATGGGCGCCGAACCCGTGCCGGTGCAGATCATGATCAGATTGGCGCGGGGATGGTTGGGCATCAGGAAGGTATTCCCGAACGGCCCGATCACCTGCACCTTGTCGTTCTTGGCCAGGTCGCACAGGTAGTTCGAGCACACGCCGTGGGCGGCCGCGCCCGCATGGTCCTCGGTGACGCGCTTCACCGTCAGCGAAAGATTGTTGTAGCCCGCCCGCTCGCCGTCGCGCGGGCTGGCCAGCGAATACTGGCGTGCGTGATGCGTCCGCCCCTGCGCGTCCACGCCCGGCGGCAGGATGCCGATGGACTGCCCTTCAAGCACCGGAAACGGCAGTTCGCCGAAGTCGAGCACGATATGGTGGATGTCGCTTTCCGTGTCGGCGCCGGTCACCCGGTAGTTGCCGACCACGGTAGCCGTCATCGGCGCCTTGTGCGTGTACAGGTTGACGTAGGGATGGGCCGCGGACCAGGGCGGAACGGTGGCGCCGGGCGCGACGGACGGCGGCGACGCAATGGCTGCCTCGGCCGCATCCGGCTCGTCGCTTGCGGGGGCTGCGGCCATGGCTTCAGGCAGCGCCTTCTCGCCCGGCAGTTCTTCCCAGCCCAGTTGTTCCTGCAGGCCATAGGCTTCGGTGCGCACCATCAGCCGCCAATTGTCGATGGCCCCCGTGGGGCAAGGCGGCACGCAGGCCATGCAGCCGTTGCAGATCTCGGGATCCACCACGTAGTTGTTCGAATCGTGGGTGATCGCCTTGATCGGACAGGTTTCTTCGCAGGTATTGCAGCGGATGCAGATCTCGGGATCGATCAGATGCTGCTTCAGGACTTCTGCTGGTAAGGGAGCGTTCATCTCGGTCTTCCCCATGCTCCGGTAGGCGGCCGCGGGCGCGGCCGCCGCCCCGCTTTAGTTGAAACGGACGTAGTCGAAATTCACCGGCTGGCGGTTGATGCCCATGACGGGCGGCGCGATCCAGTTGGCGAACTTGCCCGGCTCGGTGACGCGGCCCATCAGCGATGCGACGAAGGCGCGGTCCTCGGGCGTGGGCAGCCACTTGTGGCTGTTGGCCTGCCATTGCGCTTCGGAAAGGATCTCGCCTTCGGGCGACATGCGTATGCCGGCCAGCGTGCCGATCTGGCGGTTGAAGGCCTTGTGCGGCACCTGCAGCCGGAACGGCACGCCGCTCTTTTCGATGACCTTGTTCCAGCGGCCGATGCCGGCGACCGAATCGCGGATGAAGTCGTCGCGCAGCACTTCATTCAAGGCGTTCAGCATCGGCACCTCGGTCTCGCGCAGCTGGCCGTTTTCCACGGTCAGCACGCGGTAGGTGTCGTTCTTCAACTGGTGGTCGTCGGTGCGCTTGCTCTCTTCGTAGCGGCCCTTCAGGCCCGAGCCGTAGAAGATGGCGGCATTGGACGACTGGTCCGCGCCAAACAGGTCGATGGTGACGCTGTAATGGAAGTTCAGATAGCGCTGGATGGTGGGCAGGTCGATCACGCCGGCCGCGCGCACGCTAGCCGGATCGTCGGTCTTGAGCTGGTTCATGACCTCGCAGGTGCGCTGGATGACGCGCGAGATGCCGGACTCGCCCACGAACATATGGTGCGCTTCCTCGGTCAGCATGAACTTGGTGGTGCGCGCCAGCGGATCGAAGCTGGACTCCGCCAACGCGCACAGCTGGAATTTGCCGTCGCGGTCGGTGAAGTAGGTGAACATATAGAAGGCCAGCCAGTCGGGCGTTTTCTCATTGAATGCGCCCAGGATGCGCGGGTTGTCGGAATCCCCCGAGCTGCGCTGCAACAGCGCATCGGCCTCTTCGCGGCCGTCGCGGCCGAAGTAGCGGTGCAGCAGGTAGACCATGGCCCACAGGTGGCGGCCTTCCTCGACGTTGATCTGGAACAGGTTGCGCAGGTCGTACTGCGATGGCGCAGTCAGGCCCAGGTGGCGCTGCTGCTCGATCGAAGCCGGCTCGGTGTCGCCCTGCGTGACGATGATGCGGCGCAGGTTGGCGCGGTGCTCGCCAGGTACGTCCTGCCAGACGTCGCGGCCCATGTTTTCGCCGAAATGGATCTTGCGCTGGCCGTCCTGCGGCGCCAGGAAAATGCCCCAGCGGTAATCCGGCATCTTGACGTGGTTGAAGTGCGCCCAGCCGTCCGGCTGCACGCTGACCGCCGTGCGCAGGTAGACGTCGAAGCCATGGGAGCCGTCGGGTCCCATGTCCTGCCACCACTGCAGGTAGTTGGGCTGCCAATGCTCCAGCGCGCGCTGCAAGGTGCGGTCGCCGGACAGATTGACGTTGTTGGGGATCTTATCGCTGTAGTTGATTCCAGACATGTCTCGCTCCTGTTCCTTGGGATGGCCGCGGTCACGCGGCGCGGTGTCGCGGGGCCGTCAGACCCGGTTCCAGTCGAATGCGGCTTGTTCACCCTTGCCGTACAGCTTGAGCGCGCCCTTGTCGCCAGCGGCGTTGGGGCGGTTGAAGATCCAGTTCTGCCAGGCGGTGAGCCGGCCGAAAATGCGGGTCTCCATCGTTTCCTGGCCGCCGAAGCGCAGATTGGCTTCCAGGCCCGTCAGGGCGTCGGGCGAGAGCGCGCGGCGCTCTTCCAGCATCATTCGCACCTCGTCGTCCCAATCGATGTTGTCGGGCGCGTAGGTGACCAGGCCCAGCTCCAGCGCTTGCGTGGCCGACAGCCGCTGGTCCGCGCGCGCGCGCACCGCTTCCAAGGGGCCTTCCTCTTCGTAAAAGCGGCGCTGCAGCCGGCTCTGCCCATTGACCATGGGATAGGCGCCGAAATTGCGCGCGCCCACCACGATCTGTGCGGGCGCGGATTCGTCCTCGTTGTCCAGCATGTAGCTGCGGTCGGCGGCCAGCGCCAGTTCGAGCAAGGTGCCGGCAAAGCAGGAGCCCGGCTCGATCAGCGCGAACAGGCTGCGCGAGGTGACGTCCAGGCGCGCCAGCGTGCGGCGCAGCATGCCGGCCGTTTCGCGCACGAACCAGTGGTCGGCATGCTGTTGCAGGGCGGCATCGGCAGCCAGCACCAACGCGGCGTCGCCCTCGGTCTTGAGGGTCCAGGTGCCGATGTCCAGCTCATTGGTGCGCATGGTCAGGATGGCGTCGTCCAGTTCGCGCGCCATTTGCAAGGGCCACCAGGCGGCGCCGGCAGCGACGATGTCCCGCAGTTCAGTTTCCACCGCGCCTTCGGGCGCGCGGACCGTCCAGGTGGCCTGGCGCTTCTCGCGGTCCAACTGGATATCCACATAGCGGTAGGAAAGGCCGTCGGCGCTTTCGGTACGTTGCACCGGCGTCAGCGCGATGCCTTGCTCACTGGCCGGGCGGTCGCTGCCCTGCGCCAGCGCCTGCGCGCGTTCGCGCACGGCCTCCTCGAAGCGGGCCGGCTTGACCACCTCGTCCACCAGGCGCCAGTCCTTGGCGCGCTGGCCGCGCACGCCTTCGACCAGGGTGCAGAAGATGTCGGCGTGGTCGTGGCGCACGCGGCGCTTGTCGGTCACGCGGGTCAGGCCGCCGGTGCCCGGCAGCACGCCCAGCAGCGGCACCTCGGGCAGCGCGACGGCGGACGAGCGGTCGTCAATCAGCATGATCTCGTCGCAGGCCAGCGCCAGCTCATAACCGCCCCCGGCGCAAGCGCCATTAAGCGCCGCAATGAATTTCAGCCCGCTGTGGCGGCTGGAATCTTCGATGCCGTTGCGGGTTTCGTTGGTGAACTTGCAGAAGTTCACCTTCCAGGCGTGCGAGGACAAACCCAGCATGAAGATATTGGCGCCGGAACAGAAAATGCGGTCCTTCATGCTGGTCACGACCACGGTGCGTACTTCCGGATGTTCGAAACGGATGCGCTGCAAGGCGTCGTGCAGTTCGATGTCCACGCCCAGGTCGTAGGAATTCAGTTTGAGCTTGTAGCCCGGACGCAGGCCGCCGTCCTCGGCGACATCCATGGCCAGCGTGGCAACCGGGCCGTCGAAGCTCAGGCGCCAGTGGCGGTACTGCTCGGGATCGGTCCGGAAATCAACCCGATTGAGGGTGCTGCTCATAGTGTGTCTCCTCGTACGCCTGCCAAAACAGGAAAAATACTGCACTACATGAATTATTGTGCAGATTAGAGGACAAAAAAAGCCCCGTCAAGCGGGGCATGCACAAAAATGCATATTGCCGGCCAGGCCGGCATCGAGCCAGCCTATAGCGGCAGGCCGCAGGCTTTGCGCACCTGGGTACGTAGGCCGGCAAAGCTCTCCTGCACCTCCAGGTTGCTGGTGACCCAGGTCAAGTCGGCCTTGGCGTAGAAGGCCTCGCGCCCGGCCAGGATGCGCTTCAGGTCGGCCATGGCCTCGTTGTTGCCCGACATGGGGCGGAAGTCGCCCTGCGCCATGACCCGGCCCATGTGCTCCTCGGGCGTGGCGCGCAGCCAAACCGTATAGCAATGCGCCAGCAGCAGGTTCAGCGTGGCGGGCTCGGACACCAGCCCGCCTGGCGTGGCCAGTACCATTTCCGGGTAGATCTGCACGGCTTCTTCCAGCGCCCGCCGTTCGTAGCGGCGATAGGCGTTGGGGCCGTACAGATTGTGGATCTCCAGGATGCTGCATCCCGCCACGCGCTCGATCTCGCGGTTCAGCTCCACGAAGGGATAGCCGAGATCGTCGGCCAGCATCTGGCCCAAGGTGGACTTGCCCGCGCCGCGCAGGCCGATCAGCGCCACGCGCTGGGTGCGATTGGGGCGCTGCGCGCCCGCTCCCACCCCGAACAGCTGGGTCAGGGCCTCGCGCGCGCGCTGCAGGTCGGATTCCGTGCGGCCGCTGAGCAGTTCGCGTATCAGCAGCCAATCGGGCGATTCGGTGGTGACGTCGCCCACCAGTTCGGCCAGCGCGCAGTTGAAGGCCCGGGCGATCTGGAGCAGCACCAGGATGGAGGCGTTGCCCACCCCGTGCTCCAGGTTGGCGAGGTGGCGTTCCGATACGCCGGTCACCTGCGACAGGCTCTTGCGGGTCATGCCGCGTATAGCCCGCAGGCGGCGCACCCGCTCGCCCAATGCCACCAGGAACGCTTCCCGCCTGGGTTCGGATGGCGCCGCGTCTAGCGCTTGATTCATGTTTACGTGACTCCGCAAAAACCCTGATTACCACGTTTTATGCACTATAGTGCTTGACCCTAATCAATGGAAGCACTATTTTTCCTTCATCGAGTCCAAAGCGGCTCGGCTCATGCGCAAAAAAACAGCAGTCGATTTCATCTCGATTCTGAAGCGCCGACAGTGTAAAGGAGGAGCCCGGTGAGTACGCCTGACCAATTCCATGCCCTGATGCGCGAGGTCGCGCGCCTGACGCAAGGCCAGCCGCTGGACGCCGCGCTGCAGGAAAGCCTGAACCGCGAGGCCGGTCCGCAAAGCGCCCTGTTCCAGGAGATATACGCCACCTGTAGGCAGGGCGTGGCCGAGGGCTGGATGTGCAACCGCGAAGGCGGCGGCATCCGCTACGGCCGCGTCATCAAGCCGGCGCCGGACCTGGCGGACTGCTCGGTGGACGTGGTCGACATGAACGACCTGGCCGGCCCCCACCACGCCCATCCCAATGGCGAGATCGACATGATCATGCCGCTGACCGACGGCGCCCGTTTCGACGGTCAAGGCGCTGGCTGGCTGGTTTACAGCCCCGGCAGCGCGCACAGTCCGACCGTAAGCGGCGGCCGCGCCCTGGTGCTGTACCTACTGCCGGGCGGCGCCATCGAATTCACGCGGTCCTAGCGCCGCCTTGCCGCCAGAAAAACACACATAGCGCGGCCCCCACCCACAGGACATCAGGAGACAACCGTGAACGCCTGTCCCGCCGAACTCAACTTCGCCAGCCACCTGGCGGCGCTCAACGCGCCGCGCGCGGCCAAGCCGGCCTACATCGACGATACGCGCCAGATCAGCTACGGCGAACTGGCGGAGCGGGTGGCGCGCATGGCCGGCGCGTTGCGCCAGCTGGGCCTGCGGCGCGAGGAGCGCATCCTGCTGCTGATGCAGGACAGCGTCGACTGGCCGGTGGTATTCCTGGGCGCGCTGCATGCGGGCGTGGTGCCGGTGGCCGTGAACACCCTGCTCACCGCCGACGACTACGCCTACATCATCGGCCACAGCCGCGTGAGCGCCGTGTTCGCGTCGGGCACCTTGCTGCCCGTGGTGCAGGCGGCGCTGGCGCAGGCTTCGGCCGACGTCGAACATCTGGTGGTCTCGCAGCCGGCCGGCCCTCTGCCCGAGGCCGCGCGCGAATTCGAATCGCTGCTGGCGGCGGCGCCGCTTGCGCCCGCGGCGCGCACCCTGTCCGACGAGATCGCCTTCTGGCTGTATTCCTCCGGCTCCACCGGCAAGCCCAAGGGCGTGGTCCACACCCACGGCAACCTGTGGCATACCGCCGAACTCTATGCCAAGCCCGTGCTCGGCATCCGCGAGGACGACGTGGTGTTCTCGGCCGCCAAGCTGTTCTTCGCCTATGGCCTGGGCAACGGGCTGACCTTTCCCCTATCGGTCGGCGCGACCGTCATCCTGATGGGCGAACGCCCCACGCCGCAGGCGGTGTTCCAGCGCCTGACCCGGCACCGGCCCACGGTGTTCTACGGCGTGCCCACGCTGTACGCCAGCATGCTGGCCTCGCCCGACCTGCCCCCGCGCGAACAGGTGGCCATGCGCATCTGCACGTCGGCCGGCGAAGCCCTGCCGCGCGACATCGGCGAACGCTACACGCGCCACTTCGGCTGCGAGATCCTGGATGGCATCGGCTCCACCGAGATGCTGCACATCTTCATCTCCAACCAGACCGGGCAGCTGCGCTACGGCACCACGGGCAAGCCGGTGCCCGGCTATGAAGTGCAGCTGCGCGACGACAGCGGCGCCCTGGTGCCGCCCGGCGCCATCGGCGACCTCTACATCAAAGGCCCGAGCGCGGCCCTGATGTACTGGAACAACCGCGACAAGACCCGCCAATGCTTCCTGGGCGACTGGCTCAAGAGCGGCGACAAGTACACCTGCGACGCGGACGGCTACTACACCTATGCCGGACGCAGCGACGACATGATCAAGGTCAGCGGCCAGTACGTGTCGCCGGTCGAGGTCGAGAACATCCTGGTGCAGCACGAAGCCGTGCTGGAAGCCGCGGTGATCGGCGTGCCGGACCATGACGGCCTGGTCAAGACCAAGGCCTATGTGGTGCTGCGTCCCGGCTTCGAGCCCGACGCCCAGACCGGCGCCGCCTTGCAGAACTACGTGAAGCAGCACCTGGCGCCGTTCAAGTATCCGCGCCAGATCAATTTCACCGAGGAACTGCCCAAGACCGCCACCGGGAAGATACAGCGCTTCCGCCTGCGCCAGCTGGAAGAGGCCACGCTATGAGCGCGTGCGACGTGGCCGAGACCGTCTTTGCCGAGTTCCATGCCGGCGGGCGCGACCTGCGCCTGGAATGCCAGTGGCTCGAGTCCGATCGCGCCGGCGCGCCGCTGCTGGTGTTCCTGCACGAAGGGCTGGGCTCGGTGTCCATGTGGAAGGACTGGCCCCGGCGCGTCTGCGAGGCGGCCGGCTGCCGCGGGCTGGTGTATTCGCGCTACGGCTACGGGCAATCGACGCCACGGCCACCCGAAGAAAAACGGCCGGTGGATTTCATGCACACCGAGGCGCGCGAGGTGCTGCCCGCCTTGCTGCGCGCCCTGGACGTGGACGCCGCGCGCGACAAGCCGGTACTGTTTGGCCACAGCGACGGCGGCTCCATCGCTCTGCTGTACGCCGCGATGCATCCGGACGCCGTCGCCGGCGTGGTGGCCGCGGCCCCGCACATCCTGGTCGAAGACGTCTCGGTCGCCAGCATCGCGCAGGCGCGCCAGGCCTATCTGGAAACCGACCTGCGCGCCCGGCTGGGCCGCTATCACGCGGACCCGGACTCGGCATTCTGGGGCTGGAACGACATCTGGCTGGACCCCGCGTTCCGCCGCTGGAACCTGGACGAATACCTGTCCCGCATCGCCTGTCCAGTGCTTGCCATCCAGGGCCTGGACGACGAATACGGCACCCTGGCGCAGATCCGCGGCATACGCCGGCTCGCGCCCCAGACCGAACTGCTGGAAATCCCCGACTGCGGCCATTCTGCGCACAAGGACCAGCCGGCCCGCGTTATCCAGGCCATCGCCGGCTTCGTCGGCGGCCTGGCACAACCCCGCTGACCTCGCGTCGGCCCATAACAAGCACGGAGACTAACCATGAACCACGCCCTGACCCGGGCTGCGCTCGCCGCGGCTCTGACGCTCGCCGCCACCGGCGCCCAGGCCGCCGACAAGATCAAGGTCGGCTTCATGCTGCCCTACAGCGGCACCTACGCCGCGCTGGGCAACGCCATCGAGAACGGCTTCAAGCTGTACGTCGCCGAGCAAGGCGGCAAGCTGGGCGGACGCGAGATCGAATACTTCAAGGTGGACGACGAGTCCAATCCCGCCAAGGCCGCCGAAAACGCCAATCGGCTGATCAAGCGCGACCAGGTCGACGTGCTGATCGGCACCGTGCACTCGGGCGTGGCGATGGCGCTGGCCAAGGCCGCCAAGGATGCCGACACCACCTTGATCGTGACCAACGCGGGCGCCAATGCCATCACCGGCCCGCTGTGCAGCCCGGGTATCTTCCGCACCTCGTTCACCAACTGGCAGCCCGCCTACGCCATGGGCCCGGTGGCCTTTGCCAAGGGCCACAAGACGGCCGTTACCATCACCTGGAAGTACGCGGCCGGCGATGAAGCCATCGGCGGCTTCAAGGAAGGCTTCGAGAAGGCCGGCGGCAAGGTCGTGAAGGAACTGAGCCTGCCGTTTCCCAACGTGGAGTTCCAGCCGCTGCTGACCGAGATCGCGGCGCTCAAACCGGACATGGTGTTCACGTTCTTCGCAGGCGGCGGGGCCGTGAAGTTCGTGCAGGACTACCATGCAGCCGGCCTGGGCAAGACCATCCCGCTGTACGGCTCCGGCTTCCTCACCGACGGCACACTCGAAGCCCAGGGCGCTTCCGCGCAAGGCCTGCTGACCACCCTGCACTATGCCGACGGCCTGAACACGCCGCGCGACAACGCCTTCCGCGCCGACTACAGCAAGGCCTACAAGGCGCAGCCCGATGTGTACGCGGTGCAGGGCTATGACGCGGCGCAGCTAATGCAGTCGGGCCTCGCCGCGGTCAAGGGCGACTTCGCCAAGAAGGAGGACTTCCGCAAGGCCATGCGCGGCGCCACGGTGGACAGCCCGCGCGGCCCCTTCACGCTGTCCAGCGCCGGCAACCCGGTGCAGGACATCTATCTGCGCCGCGTCGACGGGCTGGAGAACAAGGTCGTCGATGTCGCGGTGAAGAAGCTGGCCGATCCGGCCCGCGGCTGCAAGCTCTGACGCTGACCGCAATCCGCCACAGGGAGGCCCCATGGACATCAGCATCCTGCTCATCCAAAGCCTGAACGCATTCCAGTACGGCTTGCTGCTGTTCCTGGTGGCCAGCGGACTCACGCTGATCTTCGGCATCATGGGCATCATCAATCTGGCCCACGGCAGTTTCTACATGATAGGCGCGTACATGGCGTTCGCGCTGGGACCGGCCGTCGACCGCTGGCTGGGCGGCGGCTTCCTGGCCACGCTGGCGATCTGCGTGCTGGCCGCCGGCGCACTGGGCTATCTGCTGGAAGCCGCCTTCTTCAGCTACCTGTACAAGCGCAACCACCTGCAGCAGGTGCTGATGACCTACGGCCTGATCCTGGTCTTCGAAGAGCTGCGCAGCATCCTGGTGGGCAACGACGTGCACGGCGTGCCCCTGCCCGCCTGGCTGCAAGGCAGCATCGCGCTGGGCGATGTCATGACCTATCCGGTCTACCGGCTGTTCATCTCGGCCGTCGGCATCGCGGTGGCGCTGCTGCTGTACTGGGTCATCACGCGCACGCGGCTGGGCATGATGCTGCGGGCGGGCGCCAGCAACCGCGAAATGATCGGCTCGCTGGGCATAGACATCAACAAGCTCTACCGCCTGGTGTTCGCGGCCGGCGTGGCGCTGGCGGCCCTGGCGGGCAGCATCGCCGCGCCGGTGTCCTCGGTCTACCCCGGCATGGGCAACGGTGTACTCATCATCTGCTTCGTGGTGGTCGTGATCGGCGGCATAGGCTCGATCCGTGGCGCCTTCCTGGCCGCGATGCTGGTGGGGGTGGTGGAAACCTTCGGCCAGGTGCTGTTCCCGTCCGCGGCAGGCGTGCTGGTGTACCTGCTGATGGCGTTCATACTTCTTTGCAAGCCCGAAGGGCTGTTCAAGCAGGGCTGACCATGTTGAACCGACTATTGCCCATTGCGGCGCTGCTGGCCCTGGCCGCCTTTGCCTGGAACGGCAGCGACTACTACACCGGCCTGGCGATCAAGATCATGATCTACGCGATCTTCGCGCTCAGCCTGCAACTGCTGGTAGGTGGCGCCGGACTGGTCAGCCTGGGCCATGCCGCCTTCTTCGGCATCGGCGCCTACGTCGCGGCGCTGCTGTCGCCGGAATCCGAGGCCGCGGGCCTGTGGTGGCTGCTGCCCGCCGCGCTGCTCGCCGCTGCGGCCTATGCGCTCGTGACCGGCGCGCTGGCGCTGCGCACCCGCGGCGTGTATTTCATCATGGTCACGCTGGCATTCTCGCAGATGGCCTACTACGTGTTCCACGACACCAAGATCGGCGGCGGCAGCGACGGCATCTATCTGTACTTCCGGCCCGAGCTGTCCGTGGGCGGCTGGATGCCGTTCGACCTGAGCGATGCGCGAACCTTCTATTTCTTCGTGCTGGCCTGCCTGGCGCTGGCCTGGGGCTTTCTGGCGCTCCTGCGGCGTTCGCCCTTCGGCGCCGCGCTGGCCGGCATCCGCATCAACGAACAGCGCATGCGCGCAGCCGGCTACTCGACCTATCCGTACAAGCTGGCTGCCTACGTGGTGGGCGCCACGCTGGCCAGCCTGGCCGGCTTTCTATTCGCCCTGAAGGACGGCTTCGTCACGCCCGAGCTGCTGGCCTGGGAACAATCCGGCCTGGTGCTGCTGATGGTGATCCTGGGTGGCATGGGCAGCCTGGGCGGCGCGGTGCTGGGCACCGTGGCACTGGTGCTGCTGCAGGAACTGTTCCAGTCGCAGGAACTGTTCGGCGACTACGCGCGCCATTGGCACCTGCCCCTGGGCATCGCCATCATCGCACTGGTGGCCTTGCTGCCCAATGGCCTGGCCGGATTGCCGGCTCAGTTGCGCCAGCGGCGCGCGGCGCGCAACGCTGCGCCCAGCCCGGGCCACGACGCCGCCCGCAATGCCGCGCCCAAGCCGGACACGGCCCCTTCCGGCCGTCCGCCGGCCCCTGCCCGCCTGCCCATCCAGGGAGAGCCCCATGTCTGACGTCCTGCTTGCCGCCAGCGCGGTCACGCGCCGCTTCGGCGGCCTGACGGCGGTCAACGGCGTGTCGCTGCAATTGCGACGCGGCCAGGTCCATGCCGTCATCGGCACCAACGGCGCGGGCAAGTCCACGCTGATCAACATCCTGTCGGGCGAACTCGCGCCCAGCAGCGGCCAGGTGATGCTGGGCGGCCGCGACATCACCGCCTGGCGCCAGCCCGACCGCGCCCGCGCCGGCCTGGGCCGCAGCTACCAGCGGTCCACCATCTTTCCCGAACTGAGCGTGTTCGAAAATTGCAGGCTGGCCGCCCAGGCGCGCCGCCAGCGCTTCTGGCATTGGTGGCGCTCGGCCGCGGAATGCCGCCACAGCGCGGACCTTGCGCGCCACGCGCTGGAACGCACCGGACTGGCCGACGAGGCCGCGCGCGAGGCCGGGCTGCTGCCGCACGGCCGCAAGCGCCAGCTTGAAATCGCCATGTGCCTGGCGGGCGAGCCGCAGGTGCTGCTGCTGGACGAACCCCTGGCCGGCATGGGACCGGAGGAAACCGACCGCATCCTGGAACTGCTGGAAGCGCTCAAGCCCGGCCACGCCATCCTGCTGGTGGAACACGACATGGACGCGGTCTTCCGCGTCGCCGAAACCATCACCGTCATGGTCAACGGCGCCGCCATCGCCAGCGGCAAGCCGGACGAGATCCGCGCCAACCCCGACGTGCGCACCGCGTACCTCGGCGAAGAGACGCATGGAGCCCCGCTATGACCGCATTGATCGAAGCCGGCGGCCTGCACGTCTATTACGGCGCCAGCCACGTGCTGCGCGGCATAGACATGCATATCGCGCCGGGAGAATCCGTCGGCCTGGTGGGCCGCAACGGCATGGGCAAGACCACGCTGATCCGCAGCCTGATGGGCCACGTCAAAAGCGCCCAGGGCAGTGTGCGGGTGGACGGGCGCGACTGCACCCGCGCGCAGCCGCATGCCATCGCCCGCATGGGCGTGGCCTACGTGCCTGAAGGACGCGGCATCTTTCCCAACCTGAACGTGCGCGAGAACCTGCAGGTGGCGGCGCGCGCCGGCCGGGACGGCCGCCAGGAATGGACCTATGCACGCGTGCTGGAGGTGTTTCCACGCCTGCAGGAACGCCTGGGCCATGGCGGCCAGCAGTTGTCGGGCGGCGAACAGCAGATGCTGGCCATAGGCCGGGCGCTGATGACCAACCCCGAACTGCTGATCCTGGACGAGGCTACCGAGGGCCTGGCGCCGCTGATCGTGGCCGAAATCTGGAAGATCATCCGGCAGATCCGCGCCAGCGGCATGTCCACCCTGATCGTGGACCGCAACTACCGCGCGGTGCTGGAACACACCGACCGCTGCCTGGTGATGGAGAAAGGCCAGATCGTGCAGGATGGCGACAGCGCGTCGCTGGCCCGGCAGCCGGAGCAGCTGACGCGCTATCTCGGGGTATAGGTCAGGACGGTTCCGCGGCATCCAGAACCGTGACGGCCGCGGCATCCAGCACCACGCTTACGTCGCCCCCCGGCCGCAAGTCCGCAAGACCAGGCGCGCCGGCGACCAACTCCAGATACAGCGGCGTGCCGCGAGGCGTGCGCAACAGGTAGTTGAGCAGATTGCCCGCATAGCTGAGCGCTTCTACCTTGGCCTGCAGGCCGGGATGCCCCGCAGGCGCCAGGCGCAACTGGTGCGGCCGCACCACCAGACGCACGCTGTCGCCGGCGGCATGCGCACGGCTGACGGCCCCCGCCTGTATCGTGCCCCCTTCGTAATCCACCGCCACGCCGTCCTGGTCGACGGACCGCACCGTGCCTTCCAGCACGTTGCTGCGGCCCAGGAACTCGGCCACGAACAAGTTCGCCGGCCGCTCATAGAGTTCAGAAGGCGAGCCGATCTGCGCGATGCGGCCGTGGTTGAAGATCACGATGCGGTCCGACATGGACAAGGCCTCTTCCTGGTCGTGCGTCACGTACAGGAACGACGCGCCGGACTCCTTGTTCAACTTGCGCAGTTCCCATTGCAGATCCGCGCGCAGCTTTTTATCCAGGGCGGATAGCGGTTCGTCCAGCAGCAGCGCGTCGGGCCGGTACACCAGCGCGCGCGCCAGCGCCACGCGCTGCTGCTGCCCGCCCGAAAGCTGCCGGGGATATCTTGCCGCGTAGGCGCCGAGCTGCACCTGCTCGAGCGCGGCGCGGGCGCGGCTGCGCGCCTCGGCCGCGGATACACCGCGTATCGACAAGGGGAACTTCACATTCTGTTCCACCGTCATGTGGGGAAACAGCGCATAGCCCTGGAACACCATGCCGAAACCCCGCTCCTCGGGCTGACGCCGCGTGATCGATTCGCCCCTGTGGAAGATCTCGCCCGCAGTAGGCGTGACAAAGCCCGCGATCGACATCAGGGTGGTCGTCTTGCCGGATCCCGACGGGCCCAGCAGCGTGAGGAATTCTCCCGGAGCCAGCGAGAAATCGACGCCATCCAGCGCCACCGTGGCGCCGAACAACTTGCGCAGTCCCTGCACGCGCAGCAGGGGTTCAGATGAAGCAAGAGACGGATTCATGAGGGTTCCCGCTTTCCTTTCCGGTGCGCAAGCAAGCGCTCGACGCACAGGCAGATGAAGGTGATCAAGATCATCAAAGTAGCCACGGCCGCGATGGTGGGATCGACGTTCTCGTTGATTCCATCCCACATCGCGCGCGGCAACAGATAGACGTTGCGCGTGGTGATAAAGAGCAGCACGACCAGTTCATCCCAGGACACGATGAACGCGAAGATCGCGCCCGAAACGATGCCGGGCCGGATGCCGGGCAAAGTCACGCGCCGCAGGACTTGCAGGGGCCGCGCACCCATGGAACGGGCCGCCTGCTCCAGGCGCGGATCGAAATTGGCCAGGGCCGATCCGACCGACACGAACACGAAGGGCGTGGCGGCCACGACATGCGCCAGTACCACCCCGGTGTAGGTATCGAGCAAGCCCAGGTCGATGTACAGGCGGTAGTACGCCAGCGCGCCCACGATGGTGGGCACGATCAGCGGCAGCAAGGCAAGCATGCGAACCAGGCCGCCCATGCGCGCGCCCAGCTTCCACGCACCGATGGCGGCCGCGCAGCCCAGCGCGGTGGCGGCAAGCGTCGAAACCGCCGAAACGGCAACGCTCTGCAGCAGGCTGTCGCGCCAGACCGGGCTTTCCACCAGTTGCCTATAGTGTTGCAAGGACCAGGATTCCGCCGGAAACGACAGATAGCTGCGGTCGGTAAACGAAACGGGAATGACCACCAGCGCCGGCAGAAAAAGGTAGGCCAGCACCAGTGCCGCGGCCAAGGCCGCCGCCGCGAACCACCATGAAGGACGTATGCTCATGGCGCACCGAACAGGGAAGGAACGCGCACACAGCGCGACATCAGGATCAAGCTCAGCACCACGGTGACCAGCAAGGCGCTGGCGAACGCGGTCGAGATTCCCCAGTTCATGGTTTCACTGATGCCGAACTCGATGTACTGCGCCACCATCACGGTCTTTCCTCCGCCCAGCAAGGCCGGCGTGATGAAGAACCCCAAGCAGAAGATGAAGACCAGCACCGCCGCTGCCAACACGCCCGGCAGGGACAGCGGCAGGTACACGCGCAGGAAGGTCTGCACCGGTCCGGCTCCCAGCGCGCGCGAGGCCGCCATCAACGACCGGTCCATGCCCAGCATGTTGGTCAGCATCGGCAACACCGCGTAGGGAATCATGTAGTGCACCATGCCTATCAGCACGCCGGTCTCGTTGCGCAACAGCGCCAGCGGCCGGTCGACCAGCCCCAGCGCCATCAGCGTCGCATTGACCACGCCCTCCTTCGACAACAACAGAACCCAGGCAAACGCCCGCACCAGCACCGACAGCCAGAACGGCACCAACAGGCATATCGTCATCCAGCTGCGCACCTGCTCAGGCACGTTGGCCATGACATAGGCCACCACGTAGCCCAGCGTCAGGGCAATGACCGTGGTCCAGATGCATACCCTGGCCGTGGTGGCCATGATCTTCAGATAGAGCGGTTCTGTGAACAGCGCCACATAATTGCCGATGCCCGCGACGGGCTCGGTGAAGCTGATCGCCAGGATGCGCAGGACCGGCAGCAGGAACAAACCTCCGACCAGCAACACCACGGGCAGAACCAGCACGGCGGGAAGCGAGCGCTGCATGGGTTCAGTCCTCCTCGGGAAGTTGATCCGCCCACGATGCAAGCGGCGAACGGAATACGGCGCGGCCGCCGACCAGCGTGGCGCGCACCGCGGCCTCCTTGATCTGGTCAGCGGGAATGCGATACAGGTCACGGTCCAGCACGATCAGGTCGGCCAGCTTGCCCGGCGCCAGCGTGCCCTTGCTTGCGTACTGGCGCTCGGCCCGCGCCGGATTGACGGTGTAGCAACGCATGGCCTCGTCCACCGAAATCGCCTGCGCAGCGCCGATCCCGGCCCCCGAGGCGGTCTTGCGATTGACCATCGACCACATGCCCAGGAAGGGATTGCGGTCGCATACCGGCGCGTCCGAATGCCCGCAGACCAGCACCCCCCGATCCAGCATGTCGCGGTGCGGCCACAGCCAAGGCCAGTCCGATTCGGGCCGGTTGCGCAGATAGGCGTCGCCCAGGTTGTAGGCAAAACCTGCCGCCGAGGAATCGATCACGCCCAGGCGCGCCATGCGCGCCTGGATCGCGGGCGGCGCGCAGCAGCAATGTTCGATGCGCGGCGGCACCGCGCCGGGATGCATGGCAAGCGCATGCTCGAACGCATCGAGCGCGAAATCGATGCCGCGGTCGCCGTTGCCGGTGGCCGCCGCCTGCAGGCCCGCGGCCATGACCCGGCCCACCTTGAAGGCCAGCTCCTCGGCGGAGAAATTCACGTCGCCGAATTCCTGCGGGGCATCCGTCTTGCCTGCCAGGGCAGCATAGGGCCGGTAGTACGCAGCGGTGCGGCCGCTGGTGCTGCCGTCCGATCCATACTCCACGCCGAGCAGGTGCAGGTATTCATCGCCAAAGCCAAAGCGCAGGCCCGACCGGATGACATCGTCGACCAAGGCTTCGTCGCGCCCGTTGAGCATCATGCCCACGCGCACGGGCAGCTTTCCCGCCGCATGCAGCTGGCGGTACGCCTGCATCGCCAGGGCGCTGGTCAGGGCGTTGTGCACGCTGGTGATACCCACCCTGGCCATCTCGCCGAAAATCGCCGGATAGCCGTCGAGGTAGTCGTCCACCCGGTCGCCCGCAGCGATATGCGTCGTGAAGGCGAAAACGCCACGGCCCCGCGCCATGCCCTCGGCCGGATTCAGGCAATGCTCCGGAACCGTGCGCGCCAGGCCGCTGGCCGCGAGGCCGTCGAACGCGGCCTTGTTGGCCACGCCTACTTGCGCATCCCGCCGCAGCAGAAATACCGGCCGTCCCGGCGCCGCCGCGTCCAGCGCCGCGCGCGAGGGATAGCCGCCGATATCGTTCTCGTCCAGGCGAAATCCCAGGTACCAGGCGTCTGCTGGCGCGCTGCCGTGGAATGCCGCGATGCGCCACAGCAGCGCCGTTGGCGAACCGATGCTGGAAAGATCGTCCCAGCGTCCGGCCTTGACCGCCTGTCCGTCCGGATGGCAATGGCTGTCATTGATCCCCGGCATGGCGAAGGCGCCATCCAGGTCGATCTTCGCCGTGGCGGGCCCGGCCAGCGCCAGGCAGTCCGCGTCCGTGCCCGCGCCAACCACGCGGCCATGCCGTATCGCCAGCGCCGGCACGACGCCCAGGGTTTCATCGAGCGTGGCGATGCGGCCGCCATGCAACACCATATCCGCGTATGCGCTCATGCTGGCGGCTCAACCCGTGATGACTTTGACGTACTCGTTGTAGATGCGGTCCTGGTTCTCGCCGTGCCAGGTCGCATCCGCCACGATCTGCAAGCGGAAATTCTCTTCGTCCGTGGGATTGTCCTTGCGCAGCTCCGGCGGCACCAGCGCATTGGCGGCGGGGTTGGCGGGGCCATTGCCCATCAGCCGCAACAACTCGATCTGGCTTTCCGGCGATTGCGTCGAGGCGATGAAGTCGAACACCTTGCGCCCCGCTGGATTGCCCTTGGGCACCAGCCAGCCGGCGGGAATCAGGATGCCCTGGTTCCAGGTGAAATCGATGGTCGAGCCGGGTTCCCGCCGCATCACGGTCGCGCGGGTATGCCACACCAGTCCCATGCTGGCCTCGCCTTGCCGCAGCAATTGCTGGCTCTCGGCCCCCGTCTTCCAGAAGATCGCGTGCTCCTTGATCGCCGCGATCTTGTCCAGCGCGCGCTTCTCGTCGATGGGATAGATCTTGGCCGCCTCCGCGGGCACGCCATCGGCCATCAGGGCGGCCTCCAGCGAGGCCAGCACGCGATCCGGCAGGATGCGCGTTCCAGGAAAGTCTTTCGTGTTCCAGAAATCAGCCCAGGTCCGGGGCACGCGATCGCCGAAGGCCTTCTTGTCATACGCCAGCACAAAGCTGTAGATGAAATGCGAGATCCCATACTCGCTGCTGAAGCCGGGCCGCACCTTGTTGCGGTCGACGATCGTGTAGTCGATCGGTTCCAGATAGCCGCGCTTGCCCAGCGAATGCGCCGCGGCAAGATTGGCGTCGCACACGTCCCAGACTACGTTCTTCGATTCCACCATGGTGCGGATCTTGCCGAACGAGGGGCCGGTGCCATCGAACTCGACCTTGATGCCGCTCGCCTTTTCAAAGGGCTTGCCCCATACGGTAGGCTGGTGCTTGATGGCGTCCCCGCCCCAGTTGCAGACGACGATCTTGCCCGCATCGGCGCGCGCGCGGCCCAGCGGCAACATGGCTGATACGCCAGCCGCACCCAGCAAGGCCAACAACTGGCGGCGGCGCGCGGAACTCAACGAGGGATCGCTCAGCGCAAGGCGCGCCGCATCGGTCAGGCAAGGGTCTTGCGTAGGCGTCTTCATCGGTTTGCTCCGGTTGGGGATAAGGGAGCGGGCATGATGACGGCGCCATTTCTTTCATGCAATATATGAGCTTTGCACCTATCCGTACTTCCCCTAGGCCCTCTTGCCCATGAGCCCTCGCTCGCATCTCGGACTGGCCAGATCCCACGAACCGCGCGAACCCAGCTTCGCGCAGTTGGGGGTATTCAACGCCATCATGATTTCAGGCTCGGTGTCGCGCGCGGCGAAGCTGTTGGGCATGACGCAATCCGCAGCCAGCAAGATGCTGCGCCAGCTCGAGGACGACACGGGCCTGCTGCTGTTCGAACGCGCGCACCAGCGCCTGGTGCCGACGCCGCAAGCGCTGCGGTTGCAGGAAAGCGTGGAGCATCTCTACGGATCCTATGGCGTGGTGCAGCGCCTGATCGGCAGCCTCGCCAATCCGGACCATGGCAACGTCACCGTGGCCGCCATACCCACGCAGGCAGCAACCTTCATTCCGCAAGCCGTCAAGCGCTTGCGCGAACGCCATCCCGGCATTACCGTCACGCTGGAAATCCTGGCCAACCAGCCTGTCGTCGACCGCGTGCTGAACGGACAGGCGGATTTCGGCCTGGTGCATGACATCACCGCCTCGCCCGACACGCACAACGAAGATCTCGGCCCGCAACACCTGGTCTGCGTCGCCGCTCGCGGCCACCGCTATGCCGGCCTGGATCACGTCACGGCGCAGGATCTGAAATCCGAGACCTTCCTCTCGTACGGCCCGCAGACGAATTTCGGGAGTTTCCTGGAGATCGCGTTCTCCGAGGCCGGCCTGCACATGCCGGTGTCAGTCGAGGTGACCTCCTCGGCCGCGCTGCTGGCGCTGATACGCGCAGGCGTGGGCGTGGGCCTGGTGGAGCCCGCCGCCATCGTGCCTTTTCCCGAAGACCAGTTCGTGGTCAGGCCTTTCCGTCCCAGCCTGCTGATCCATTCGCGCATTGTGCGCTCGCGCATACGGCCGCTGACGCGGCACGCCGAACTGCTGCTCGACGAATACCGCGCCGTCATCGCCGCGCCCCAGCCCGGCTATTTCCTGAACTGAGACGCGCTGGCCGTTCAGATCACCGCTTCGATCAGGAACGGGCCGCGGCGCTTCAGGCCTTCCTGCAGCGCGCGCGCGAATCCTTCCACCGTATCCACGCTGACCGCTTCCACGCCCATGCCGCGCGCCAGATGCGTCCAGTCCAGATACGGTTCCTCAAGGTCCAGCATGCGGCGGGCGTTGCGGCCCGGCTCCAGCACGCCCACGTTCTTCATCTCGCCGTGCAGCGTGGCGTAGGAACGGTTGGCCAGGATCACCGTCAGGCAGTCCAGGTTCTCGCGCGCCTGCGTCCACAGCGCCTGCAAGGTGTACATGCCGCTGCCGTCGGCCTGCAGGGTGACGACCTTGCGGTCGGGGCAGGCGACCGCGGCGCCGGTCGCCAGGGGCAGGCCGATGCCGATGGCGCCGCCCGTCAGCATCAGCCAGTCGTGCGGCGCGCTGCTGGCGCTGTAGATGGGAAACTCGCGGCCCTGGGTGATGGACTCGTCGCAGACAATGGCTTGCTCGGGCAGATGATGCGCGACCAGCACGTTGACGGCGGCGCCGGTCAGCTTGCCGGACTGCGGCACCTCGTAGTTGGCCGGAGCCGCCGCCAAGCGCGGCGCGTCCTGAGCAATGCCGAGTTCGTCGGCCAGCCACTCCAGCGCATGCGCCAAGTCCTGCTCCGGCGTGCCCAGCACCACCTGCTTGCAATCGGGCGGCGCCAGCAGGCTGGGCTTGCCCGGATACGCGAAAAAGCCGACCGGCGCCTTCGCGCCCACCAGTACCAGATGGCGCACATCCTTCAGTTTGGCCACCGCCAGGTCGATGGGATACGGCAGGCGATCCACCGGCGTGCGCGCGCCGCCGCGCTCGATGCGGCGGTTCGAGGTTTCCGATACCAACCGCACGCCGGTGGCGCGCGCGATGCGGCCGGCGGCGTTCAGCGCGCGCTCGCGCAGTGCGGTGCCGCCCAGCATCAGGGTCGTGACTTCGCCCGAGCGGATCGCGGCGGCCGCCGCGCGCACCGCCTCGGCCGAGGTCTGGGCCAGGGCCTCGCTCTTGGCCAACACCGGCGCGGTGTTTTCCGGCAGATCCGTCCAGGCCGCGTCGGCCGGCAGGATCAGCGTAGCGATATTGCCGGGCGAACGGCGCGCCACGCTCACGGCCTCGGCGGCATCGGCGGACAGGTCGGCGGCCTGCATGGTGCGCTTGACCCAGTGCGACATCGGACGCGCGACGCCCTCGACGTCGCTGGTCAGCGGCGCGTCGTACTGGACGTGATAGGTAGCGTGGTCGCCAACGATGTTGACCATGGGCGTGCGGGCGCGCTTGGCGTTGTGCAGGTTGGCCAGGCCGTTGCCCAGCCCGGGGCCCAGATGCAGCAAGGTGGCCGCAGGCTTGTCGGCCATGCGTGCGTAGCCGTCGGCCGCGCCCGTCACCACGCCTTCGAACAGGCCCAGCACGCAACGCATCTTCGGTTTGCGATCCAATGCCGCGACAAAGTGCATTTCAGATGTGCCCGGGTTCGCGAAGCAAACATCCACATCGTTGGCCAGCAAGGTATCGCAAAGACTATCAGCGCCGTTCATCGTTTTTCCCTGATCATTTTCCATGGGCGGTGCATGGGCGCATGCGCGCCCGCATGACATGCATGATAGGTAGCGTAGCCGAAACCGGCTAGAACCATTTCAGGCCGTCGTCATGGAACCATTCCGCAGGTTCCGCCAAGCGGAATTTGCAGGGGCATCCTCAGCCCAGTATCTGCCCGAGGAAGGCCTGCGCGCGCTCGGTGCGCGGCGCGCGGAAGAAATTGTCCGGCGTGTCCGCTTCGACGATCGCCCCCTGGTCCATGAAAACCACCCGGTCGCCGACCTCGCGCGCAAAGCCCATCTCGTGCGTGACGCACACCATGGTCATGCCGTCGCTGGCCAGCGCCACCATGGTGTCCAGCACCTCCTTGACCATCTCCGGATCCAGCGCGGAAGTGGGCTCATCGAACAGCATGATCTTGGGCCGCATGCACAGGGCTCGCGCGATCGCCACGCGCTGCTTCTGGCCGCCGGAAAGCTGACCCGGATACTTGGACGCATGCTGCGGGATCTTCACCCGCTCCAGGTATTCCATGGCGCGCGCTTCGGCCTCCTCGCGCGGCACGCCTTTCACCAGCATCGGCGCCAGCGTGCAGTTATCCAATACGGTCAGATGCGGGAACAGGTTGAAGTGCTGGAACACCATGCCAACCTCTGCACGGATGCGTTCGATGTTCTTCAGGTCGTCGTTCAGTTCGATGCCGTCGACCACGATGCGGCCCTTCTGGTGTTCCTCCAGGCGGTTCATCAGCCTGATGGTCGTGGACTTGCCGGAACCGGACGGCCCGCACAGGATCAGTTTTTCTCCGGGCAGCACCTCCAGCGCCAGGTCGTCCAGTACCTTGAAGTCGCCATACCATTTGCATACGCCCTGCATGGTGATGATAGGGGCGGCGTAGTTCAATCCATCCATCGCATCAGGCCTTGGAAATGTCGTGGTTTTCGCCCGCGCCGCTCCAGTACCCCGGCACGGTCAAGCGCTTTTCGGAACGGCGGAACAGGTACGCCAGCACGCTGCACATGGCGAAGTAGATGACGCCCACCATGGTGTAGACGGTCAACGCCTGAAAGGTGGCGCCCGCCAGCATTTCGCCGGCGCGCATCAGTTCATAGACGCTGATGACGGCTACCAGCGAGGTTTCCTTGATCAGCACCAGCGCGTAATTGCCCAGCGCCGGGAACACGGTGCGCAACGCCTGCGGCAGTACGATGCGGCGCAGCCGCTGCACCTTGCCCAGGCCCAGCGCGCGCGCCGCCTCGTACTGGCCGCTATCTACCGACTGGATGCCGCTGCGGAACAGCTCCGCCAGATAGGCGCCGAAGTTCAGCGTCAGCCCCAGCACGCCGGCGACGAAACCGTTGATGACCACGCCCATCTCGGGCAGGCCGTAATAGATGTAGAACAGCTGCAGCAGCAGCGGCGTGCCGCGTATCACGTCGATGTAGAAACGCGCTCCGCGGCTGAGCAGCCGCGATGGCGACAAACGGCACAGACAGACGAGCAGGCCCAAGGCCACCGCCAGGAATGCCGAACAGAAAAACAGCGCCAGGGTCCAGACCGTCCCCTCGGCAAGGGGGGCCAGGTACATGCGCAGGGTCGCGAGATCCAAGTCGTGCTCCTTATCCGTGCCGGTGCGGCGTTACTTGCTCATCAGGTCGGCCACGCCCCACTTCTGCCCGATGGCGGCGAGCTCGCCGTTCTGCTTCATCTGCGCCAGCGCGCCGTTGACGGCCTCCAGCAGCGCGGCATTGCCCTTCTGCACCGCCATGCCCACCTGCCACTTGCGCTGCGGCTGGTAGCCCGTATCCAGCTTCACGCCCGGGATGTTCTTGGTCTTGATCTGGTAGATGATGCTGGGCGGATCCACGATGCCCAGGTCGATGCGGCCGGCGCGCACATCGGCCAGCAGCGTGGAGTAGTCCTGGTAAGTGGATACCTTGGTACCGGGCATGTCCTTGATCATGTTGAACTGCACCGAGTCCACCAGCACGCCGACGCGCTGGCCTTTCATGTCCTCGAACTTGGCGTACTTTTTGTCGGCCTTGTCGCTGACCACGATGCCCTCGCCCCATTCATAGACCGGCGCCGAGAAATCGATGGCGCGGGCGCGTTCCTCGGTGATGAAGAGCGGCGCGGACATGACGTCGGCGCGGCCCGAGGTCAGCGTGGGAATCAAGCCGGAGAACGGCACATCGGATAGCTTGTCCGACACCTTGAGGTGCTTGGCCACGCCTGCGGCCACGTCCACCATGATGCCCTCCAGCTGGTTCGACTTCGGATTCTTGAAGCCGTGCGGCGGCGCGGACGCCGTGGTAACCACGTTCAGGCTCTGGTCCGCGCGAACCTCGTCCAGCGTGCGCGCCTGCGCGCCGGCATGGACCAGCAGGCTGGCAGCGGCCAGGCTCAACAGGATGGATTTGAATTTCATCGTTTTCCCCTTGAATGAAGTTATCGGCGTGGCGGACCCGGCTCAGGCCGGACGCCCTTGCGGATACTGCTGCACCGCTACCGCCGCCAGCGCGCAGAATTCCTGCATGACGGTGGCGGCCAGGAAGGCCGTGGCTCCCTGCACGTCTTGCGGCGGCGACACGGTGTTGACGTCGAACGCCACGAAGTTCAGGCCCGCGAGCTGGCGCAGCAACGCCAACCCTTCCTTGGCCGTCAGTCCGCCCCACTCCGGCGTGCACACGCCCGGCGCGCAGGAGGGATCGAAGATGTCCATGTCGAAGCACAGGTACACCGGACGCTGGCCGATGCGCTGCTTGATCTGTTCCAGCGCGCCCTTCTGGTCCTGATCGAAATCGTCGTAAGGCAGGATCGTGTACCCGACCTCGCGCCCGAACTCCAATACGCCCGGCATGAAGGAACTGCCGCGCGTGCCGACGTGGAAGCTGGACGCCACGTCCAGCAGCCCCTCTTCGGCGGCGCGCGTGAACGTGGTGGCCGTGTTGTAGCCAGGAATGGGGTAGGTGTCGGTGTGCGAATCGAAATGCAGCACCACGAAATCCGGATGGCGGCGCGCCACGGCGCGCAGCTGCGGCAAGGTGACCGCGCCGTCGCCCCCCATGGAAATGGGAATGGCGCCCGAATCCAGGATGGCGCCGATGCCGGCCTCGATCAGCGGATAGGATGCGTCCGGATCGCCCGGATGGCAGGCCACGTTGCCCACATCGATGGCGCGCAGGAACTCCGGCGGGTTATCGATGCCGTGGCGCCGGAAGATGTCGATGGGCCGCAACAGCCTGGATTGCTCGCGGATCGCGTCCGGCCCCTGGCGCGAGCCGACCCGGAACGGATGCGTGCCGCAATCAAAGGGAATGCCCACCACGCAGGCCCGCGCCGCGCCCGAGCCGGCGGCGCGAACGGAAGGCAGGCCCATGAACCCGGCGACGGGATGAAAACAGACTTCGGCTGGCTGCTGCACAACTCGGCTCCTGTGTGACGACGCGTACCCACGATCACGATCGGGATCATTATTTAGATTCGATCAAATCGCTGTGCGATATGATCGTGTCGAAATAAGATTAGCGCGCATACAAGCACCCGGCCAATTAGGGATTTTCCCCTAATCGGCATTTTTATATCCGACTAATTTAGTGTGGATAAAACGCTCAGCGCATCCGCGCGCAGGCGCTGGCGCGGGGCTTGGGCAGGACTTAGGCGTCGTCGCTGGCGAACGGCATGGCGTCGCGCAAGGCGCCGCCCGGCGGCTCCATTTCGTAGTAGGGACGCGACCGTCCCAGCGTGCGCGACGCGCTGATGGCGTGCGCCGTTTCCACCACTTGCGGGCCGAACACCGCCTGCGCCTGCTCGAACGACCAGCGGCTGGACGGAACCGACACGTTGACCGCCCCCACCGGCGTGCCCCCCGCATCCAGCACTGCGGCGCTGACCGTGATGTCCCCCGGATAGAACTCGCCGTTGGAGCGTGCATAGCCGTGGCGCCGCGCGAACTCCAGCTCGGACAGGAGCGCGTCCATGTCGGTGATGGTGGCCGCCGTATAGGACTTACGGTCGCAGCGCTCCAGGAGGCCGCGCGCGACCACGGGATCCAGCCTGGCCAGTACCGCCCTGCCCGCCGCCGTGCAATACAGCGGCAGCCGCATACCGACCGGCATGTTCACGAACATTTCCTTGTGGGTGGCAAAGCGCGCCACGTAGACCATGTCCAGGCCATCGGGCTCGGCCAGGCTGCAGGTTTCCTGGCTGTTGCGGTTGAGCGTATGCAGGAAAGGATTGCCGCCCAGCACCAGCGGGCTGGTCTGCACATACTTCATGCCCAGCTCCAGCGACCAGGGCCCCAGCGAGAACTTCTTGCTCAAGGGATCCTTGCGCAGATAGCCCAAGGTCCACAAGGTATGGGTGAAGCGCTGCACCGAACTCTTGCTCAGGCCCGTCGCTTCCGCCAATTCCGGCAGGGTCATGGCCGGCTGCCCCTCGCTGAAGGCCCGCAGGACGGAGACGCCGCGTGCCAGCGCGGCGATGAACAATGGGGAATCCTCGGCGTTTCGGGTCTGCGTCATGGCGCGTGGGGCGTCCAGTGGAAAGCGCATAGCGTACCGCATTACGGTGCGAACGTATCGCGTGGCGATGCCATAAAAAAACGGCCCGGAATACCGGGCCGTCTCGACGGGCGCGAACCTTAACGGATCGGCCAGGGATACATGGCGCCGCCCTTGTTCCACAGCGCATTCGTGCCGCGTTGCAGGCCAAGCTTGCTGTCCTTGCCCACGTTGCGCTCGAACACTTCGCTGTAGTTGCCCACCGCCTTGATGGCGTTGTAGGCCCACTTTTCATCCAGCCCCATGTTCTTGCCCGCGCCCGGCGTCACGCCCAGGATGCGCGCAATGTTGGGGTTGTTGCTCTTGAGCATTTCGTCCACGTTCTTCTGCGTGATGCCGTATTCCTCGGCCTCCATCAGCGCGAACAGCGTCCAGCGCACGATGCCCAGCCAGTTCTCGTCGCCTTGGCGCACCATGGGGCCCAGCGGCTCCTTGGAGAAGCGCTCCGGCAGGATCTCGTAGTCGTCCGGCTTGGCGACCTGCGTGGCCCGCACTGCGGCCAGTTGCGAGGAATCGTCGGTGAAGGCATCGCAGCGGCCCGACTCGAAGGCGCGCACGACCTCGGTCACCTTGTCGATCACCACCGGCTTGAACTCGATGTTGTTGGTGCGGAACCAGTCGGCCAGGTTGAGTTCGGTAGTGGTGCCCGGCTGCACGCAGACCGTGGCGCCGTTGAGCTCCTTGGCGCTTTTGACGCCCAGCTTCTTGTTCACCAGGATGCCCTGGCCATCGTAGAAGCTGGCGGCCACCGCCGCCAGGCCCAGCGAGGTGTCGCGGGTCTGCGTCAAGGTGACGGTGCGCAGCAGCACGTCCACTTCGCCCGATTGCAGCGCCGTGAAGCGTTGCTGCGTGGACAGCGGCGTGCCCTTGAATTTGGTCGGATCACCGAACACGGCCGCCGCAACCGCGCGGCAGATGTCCACGTCCATGCCTTCCCATTCGCCCTTGCTGTTGGTGGCCGAAAAGCCGGATACGCCGTCGGTCAGGCCGCATTGCACGAATCCTTTTTTCTTCACGGCATCGAGGGTGGGCCCCGCCACCGCTGCCTGGGATGCGCAAGCCAGGGCAAGAGCGCTGGCTGCAAACAAGATGGAACGCTTCATGGTCGCTACTCCTGAGAGGGATGCCGCGCCGGCTTGTAAGCCGGCTGCGTTTGAAACCGAGCCCTGCCTTACTGGGCCGGCCGCCAGATTAAGCGATGTCCACGGCGTGAACAACGCAACGGCGCCTAGTGGAAACCCGGAGAACAGGCCGCTGTTCCAGAAGGTTGCCGAGCTGTCCGGTGAACGAACTTTATCCGTCCGCCGGGCCGCGATCGGCGCTTGCCTTGGTGCCATACTTTTTTCGCGTCCCGGGCCCGCCGCTGCCGGCGCCGCGATCTCTCAAAAATAACGGCCGCGCTTCCGATAGCGGCCGATTCATGGAGGAGACCAACCCATGCCCCATGCAAGCACCTTGCAGTCCCGCCGCAGCACCCTCAAGACCCTGCTGGGCACGGCCCTGGCCGCCGCCGGCCTGGCCGCCGGCGCCGTCCATGCGGCCGATGATTGGCCCAGCAAGCCCATCAAGGTCATCGTGCCGTACACGCCCGGCGGCTCGACCGACATCGTTACCCGCATCGTGATGGACAAGCTCGGCCCGCGCCTGAAGCAGACCATCATCATCGAAAACCGCCCCGGCGCCAACAGCAGCGTGGGCTCGGCCATCGCCGCCAAGGCGGAGGCGGATGGCTACACCTTTCTTTCCATCCTTCCGGCCTACATCATCAATTTCCATCTGTACAAGTTGGGCTACAAGCCGGCCGACCTGACGCCGGTGGTGCAAATGGCGGACTTGCCTCTGTTCCTGTTCGTGGCGGAGGAAATACCGGTCAAGACGGTGGCCGAACTGGTCGAATACGCCCGCAAGAACCCGGACAAGCTCACCTATGCCTCCAGCGGCAACGGTTCCAGCGCGCACCTGACCGGCGCCGACTTCGCGCTGCAAAGCAAGATCACCATGACGCACGTGGCCTACAAGGGCAGCGCCCCCATCCTGGCCGACCTGCTGGGCGGCCGGGTCTCGATGGTGTTCGACCCCATTCTCGTGCCCATGCAGTACGTCAAGCAGAACCGGCTGAAGGCGCTGGCGTTCACCGGCAAGCAACGCTGGCCCACCGAACCCTCGATCCCGACCATGGAGGAGGCCGGCCTGCCCGGTTTCGTCACCGGGTCCTGGGCAGGACTGATGGCGCCGGCCGGCACGCCCGCGCCCATCATCGAGCGCATGGCGCGCGAGATCAGCGAAATCGTCAAGGAACCCGACGTCAAGCAGAAGTTCCTGGACGCGGGCTTCCTGCCGGCCAGCGGCACCACCGCGCAATTCGCGGAACTGATGAAGACGGACTCGACGCGCTACGCCGGGATCATCAAGCAGGCGCGCATCACCGTGGACTGAACGCGGAGCCCCACCATGATCGACAAGTTCTACGACACGCCCGAGTCCGCCGTCGCGGACATCCACGACGGCGCCACCGTGCTGATCAGCGGCTTCGGCGGCGCCGGCATGCCCACGGAACTGATCCACGCCCTGATCGCGCAGGGCGCGCGCGATCTCACCGTGGTCAGCAACAACGCCGGCAACCACGAGACCGGCCTGGCCGCGCTGATCAAGGCCGGGCGCGTGCGCAAGGTGGTCTGCTCGTTTCCCAAGGCCTCGCACTCCTGGGTCTTCGACGAGCTCTACCGCCAAGGCCGCATCGAGTTGGAATGCGTGCCGCAAGGCACCATCGCCGAACGCCTGCGGGCGGCCGGCGCCGGCCTGGGCGGGTTCTACACGCCCACGGCCTACGGCACCGAACTGGCGCGCGGCAAGGAGACGCGCATGATCGACGGCCGCGGCCATGTCTTCGAGCTTCCCCTGCATGGCGACTTCGCGCTGGTGAAGGCCGATCTGGGCGACCGCTGGGGCAACCTCACCTACAACAAGAGCGCGCGCAACTTCGGCCCCGTCATGTGCATGGCGGCCAAGACCGCCATCGTGCAGGTGCGCGCCAAGGCTGCGCTGGGCGAGCTCTCGCCCGAGGCCGTGGTGACGCCGGGCATCTTCGTCCAGCGCGTCACCCAGGTGGCCAACGCCGCCTTCTCCAGCTAGGGCCTGTTCACTCCAGAAGGAATCCGCATGTTCCAACCCCTGACCCGCGAGGCCATGGCGCGCCGCCTGGCCCAGGACATCCCCGACGGCAGCTACGTGAATCTGGGCATCGGCATGCCCGTGCTGGTGGCCGCGCACCTGCCCGCCGGCCGCGAGATCGTGCTGCACAGCGAAAACGGCATCCTGGGCATGGGGCCGCCACCCGCCGACGCCGATATCAACCTGGACTTGATCAACGCCGGCAAGCAGCCCGTGACCCTGCTCGCAGGCGGCGCCTACTTCCATCACGCGGATTCGTTCGCGATGATGCGCGGCGGCCACCTGGACATCTGCGTCATGGGCGGCATGCAGGTCGCCGCCAACGGCGACCTGGCCAACTGGTCGCTGGCCAAGCCTGGGGAAGCACCGGCCGTGGGCGGCGCGATGGACCTGGCGGTGGGCGCGCGCAGCGTCTACATCATGATGGAACACAACAGCAAGAGCGGCGAACCCAAGATCGTCGAGCGCTGCACCTATCCGCTGACGGGCGCCGGCGTGGTGGACCGCATCTATACCGACCTGGCCGTGATCGAGGTCACGCCGGACGGGCTGCTGGTTCGGGATATGATCGACGGCATGACCCTCTCAGCCCTCCAGGCGCGCACCGGCGCGCCATTGCGCGCAGCCTGATGCGGCCCAATCTTCCCCCGCCCGGCTATGCCGCGCCGCTCGCGGCGGAAGATCATCCCGACCAGTTGCGCGGCGATCCGGACTACATGTTGACGCTGGCGCGCGGCCTGCATGTGATCCGCGCCTTCGGCACCCGGCGCCATCCGCAAACCGCGGCCGAACTGAGCCGCCGCGCCGGCCTGCCGCGCGCCGTGGTGCAACGCTGCCTGCACACCCTGATCCTGCTGGGCATCGCCGAGCAGCACGGCAGGCTCTATGTGCTGACCCCGCGCATCCTGGGCCTGGGCTACGCCTACTTCTCGTCCACGCCCTTCGTCTCGCTGGCGCAGCCGGTGCTGGAAGAGCTCAGCGCCACCATCAACGAGACCTGCGCCCTGGCCATCATGGAAGGCCACGAAATGCTGTATCTGGCGCGGTCCGAAGTCACGCGCCTGCTGGCCACCTCGATGGGGCTGGGCAGCAGGCTGCCGGCTTATTGCACGTCCATCGGGCGGGTGCTGCTGGCGCAGTTGCCGGAACCGGCGCTGGCGCGCTATTTCGCCGCGACCGAGCTGCAGCCCTACACGGAATTCACGATCATCTCCGAAGACGGGCTGCGCGCGGAACTTGCCCGCATCCGCGAGCAGGACTATGCGGTCGTCGACCAGGAACTGGAACTGAATGTGCGCGCCATTTCCGTGGCCGTGCGCTCGGCCAGCGGCAAGGCCTGCGGCGCGGTCAACGTCAGCGTCAAGGCGGCGCGGGTGCCGCTAAACCGGCTGACCGAGGAGTTCCTGCCGCCGTTGCGGCAGGCGGTGGAGCGGATCGGGGAGTTTCTGGCGGCGTGAGGCGCAAGCCTCACAGATCCGTCGTATCCAGCGTGAAGGCAGCGGCGGCGCGACCGATTCGGTCGTTGACGGCGTGCCAGTCGTCGGTGGCGGGCGGCGCCTGCACGATGATGCGGGCATAGCCCTGCTGGTCCAGGTCGCGCAGCAGGCCGTAGAGCGCCTGCGCATAGCGCGCCGGATCGGCGGGCACGGCTTGCCATTGCACCCGGGCATCGAGCGCAGCGGGACGATCGCCGTAGGCGACCACCACCACCTTGCCCTCTGGCAGGCCCTGCCCCTGCACCACGTCGCGCAGACGGGCGTCGGTGGCCAGCTCGAGCGCCGTGCGTGGCGCGTAGTGCGCCTTCAGCGTGCCCGAGGCGCGCGGCGCGGCCGCGTCGGGCGCGAACACCTGCACGCCCAGCACGGCTTCGATCTGCGCGGCGCTGATGTGGCCGGGACGCAGCAGCACGGGGCCGGCGCCGCGGTCCAGGCGCGACAGATCCAGGATGGTGGATTCAATGCCGACTTCCGAAGCGCCGCCCTCCAGCACCGGCATGCCGGCCGCGACTTCCTCGGGGAACTCGCTGCGCACGTGCTCGGCGCGCGTCGGCGACACCTGGCCGAACTTATTGGCCGAAGGCGCCGCGACCCCGCCCTGCCCGTTGGGCTTGCCGGCGGCAAAGGCCGCCAACAACGCCTGGGCCACGGGATGCGAGGGGCAGCGGATGCCGATGCTGTCCTGGCCGCCGCTGACCGTGTCGACGATGTGCGGCGCGCGCTTGAGGATCAGCGTGAGCGGACCGGGCCAGAAGGCGTCGATCAGCAGGCGCGCCTCTTGCGGCACTTCCGCCGCCCAGTACGACAGGTCGCCTTGCGGCGCGATGTGCACGATGACGGGATGGTTGGACGGCCGGCCCTTGGCGGCGTAGATCTTGGCGACTGCCTGCGGGTTCTCCGCGTCCGCACCCAGGCCGTAGACGGTCTCGGTGGGGAAGGCGGCCAGTTCGCCGTCCAGCATGCGCTGCGCGGCTTGGGCGATCTCTGCGGCGCTGGCGGAAGCGGTCGGGGGCAAGGAAGTCATGGAGTCGCCACGCTTTACTCGGGAGCCTGCATGCCCAGCGCCGCCGCCACGCGGGCGGCGTCGTCGCGGGCCTGCTGCAGGGTGGGCGCCACGATCGTGATGTGGCCCATCTTGCGGCCCCGGCGCGCTTCGCGCTTGCCGTACAGGTGCAGTTTGGCCGTAGGCACGGCCAGCGCGGCAGCCCAGTCGGGCTCGCGTTGCGCGGTGGCGGTGGCCGACGGATACCAGATGTCGCCCAGGATGTTCAGCATGACGGCAGGCGCCAGCAGGTCGGAACCGCCCAGAGGCAGGCCGGCCATGGCGCGCGCCTGCTGTTCGAACTGGCTCGTCAGGCAGGCATCCATGGTGTAGTGGCCGCTGTTGTGCGGACGCGGCGCGATCTCGTTGACGATCAGGCTACCGTCCTTGAGCACGAAGAATTCCACGCACAGCACGCCGTGATAGCCCAGACCCTGGGCGATGGCTTGCGCGGCCTGCGTGGCGCGGGCCTGCCGTTCGGCGTGGGCCGCGTCCTGCTGCACGGGTGCGGCGGTCGACACCGCCAGGATGCCGTCGCGGTGCACGTTGCGCGCCACGGGAAACACCACGCTCGCGCCGTCGAAGCCGCGCGCCAGCACCACCGAGATTTCGTAGTCCAGCGGCATCAGCGCTTCCAGCACGCAAGCCACGCCGCCGAATTCGGCGAAGGCGGCCAGCGCTTCCTCGCGCGTGCCGATGCGGGCCTGGCCCTTGCCGTCATAGCCCAGGCGGGCGACTTTCAGGATGCCGGGAAACAGGTCTTGCGGCGCGGCACGCAGGTCGGCTTCGCTGCGGATGGCGGCGTGCGGCGCAACAGCGATGCCCTGCGAGGCGATGAAGGTCTTTTCGGCGATGCGGTCCTGCACGATGGCCACGGCATCTCCGGCCGGGCTGACGCGGCAGCGCGTAGCCAGCGTGCGCAGGCTGTCCGCGGGCACGTTCTCGAATTCGGTGGTCACGGCCTGACAGGTCTGCGCCAGGCGCTCGAGCCCGGCCTCGTCGTCGTAGGCCGCCTGGATATGCAGGTCGGCCACCATGCCCGCCGGGCATTCGGCGGCCGGATCCAGCACCGCAACCTTGTAGCCCAGGCTCTGGGCCGCGTGGCAGAACATGCGGCCCAGTTGGCCGCCGCCCAGCAATCCCAGCCAGCCGCCGGGAGCAATCATGAAAGCAGTCGATTGAGTCATTCTGATCAGGCCTCGGGCGGAACCTTCATGTCGCGCGCGGCTTGCGTCTGGCGCGCGCGGAACGCCACCAGTTTCTTATGCAAGCCGGCATCCGTGCCCGCCAGGGTGGCGATCAGGTGCAACGCCGCATTGGCGGCGCCGGCTTCGCCGATCGCGAACGTGGCCACCGGCACGCCCTTGGGCATCTGCACAATGGACAGCAGCGAATCCTCGCCGCGCAGGTACTTGGACGGGACCGGTACGCCGAACACCGGCACTTCGGTCAGCGCCGCCATCATGCCCGGCAGGTGCGCCGCGCCGCCGGCACCGGCGATGATGCCGCGCAGGCCGCGCGCATGCGCCTCGGCGCCGTACTCGGCCATGTCCTGCGGCATGCGGTGCGCGGAGATCACGCGGGCCTCGTGGGGCACGCCGAAGTCCTCCAGCATGGTGACCGCGTGCTTCATGACCTCCCAATCGCTGGAAGAACCCATAATCACGCCCACCACGGGGGTGGCCTCTGCCGCTGCGGAAGTCTTGGCTGTCATAACCGGTGTCGTAGAAGACCGCGGCGCAGGGCCGCGGAGAGTCAAAGGACCGCGGACGGATGCCGCGAAACCCGGTATTTTACCCGGCGCTGGCGCCGGGCTATGTGGCGGAGGGGGAATTCAGCCACTGGTAGCTGGTGGGGTTGTCCGGGCAAGGCCCGAAACCGCATTCCAGCGTGGTGCTGCCGACGTTGGCCAGCGCCATCAGGAAAAACAGGGCCATGACCAGCACGCCCAGCACCGATACCGGCTTGCGCAGCATGTTGTCGCCCCACTTGCGGTCGACCGCCAGCATCACCGTGCAAAACACGATGATGGCGATGAAGGCAATGAACGCCCAGGTGTAGAAGTGCAGGCCGAGCAGCGGCGAACCGTAGCCCGGATCGCCAGGAGCAATGTGCAGCAGCACCTGCCGGCCCGAGGCCAGCAGGCCGCCCAGCGCGCCCGCAATGCTCATTGCGTAGTGCAGCGGCGACGGACCCAGGCGCATATTCAACAGAAAGCCCATGCCGGCCAGCATCAGCGCCACGCGCTGCAACAGGCATAGCGGGCAAGGCAGCTCGTCGTAGGCGATCTGCCAGAAGAAGGCCATGCCCAGGGCGCCGGTAATGCCCAGCAGCGCCAGGCCGTTGAGGATGCGCGAGCCGCGCGCGGGATTGCGGGAGAAGATCATCGCCCCGCCCTCAGAACGACAAGGCCAGCGGGCTGGTCATGTGGTACTGGCACCAGGCGGCGAACAGCACCAGCGTCAGCAGCCAGAAGGTCACGCAGGGGCGGCGCCTGCCCAGCATGCCGAACCACACCGCGATCAGGCCAGTCAGGAAAGGCAACATCATTACCATGCTGGGAGCTCCTTTCTGGGGAACGTCCCCATGCAAGCAGCCGGGAATTATAACGTCACAATTCGCAATAAATCCTATCGAAAGCCCTGATAACACTTGCAGGGCAACGCTCCAGGGCGAAAAAAACCGCTCCATCTGAACCGCCCCCGGAAGTCGGACGTAAATCCAACTTCCGGGGGGGGCGGAGCGACGGGGCTTCGAACTGGCGGATGTCAGGGTTCTTTACCCGCCGAGGCTGCCCTGCGCCATTCCGATGCTCGCCCCGGTGGGGCTGCGCTTCGGATGGCTCCGGGG